>CAZXVN010000536.1:0-8209 GCA_964643945.1 uncultured Lentisphaeraceae bacterium
GCCCGACCGACTCCCACGGTTTGCCAACCGGCTTCTTGAATCCGAAAACACGCGCATACGATCCAGCCCTGCCCCCGCCATATTGCTCGTCCACGGAATAAAACGCGGTGAACTGCCAAAGCGTGCCGTCGGGATCGCCGACGATGGTGGAATTGTTTTGTGCGGCGCACATTGGATCGAACTTCTTTTCCGTGCCGGTACCCACGACCTCTCGATCACTCCATGCAATCCTGGAAACCGGCCCCGCGGCTTTGGTCTGCCGGAATGGCTCGCGCATGTCGGCAAGATTCCATGTGCCTTTGAACTGCAGTCCTGCCGTAACCCCGCCGGTCATCGCTCCGGAGGAAATGATTTCGAGGTTCAACTTATCCCCCGCTTTCAGTGCAAGCGGCTCGGCCAGTGAGTTGCGGTATTCCTGGGCAACGTCAAGCGGCGGGAAGATGCGTCCGTTTTGCCGCGTGTACTGATTGAGCGGAGTGCCATAGACAGGGATTGTGACGCATTCCTGACGCAGCGCGCCGTTGACCCTCAACCCCACAACGGTGGGAGCGTCGACCGGGCCTACGCAATTTGAAAGCCGCGCATAAAAACCGGAAAGCGTTTCATTGCCTTTCGCCTCGAAACGGCTGATCACATTGGCGGGAGTTGACTGGCCGTTGACGGTGGACGACGCCTGCGGGTTCGCCCGGGAAAGGGGTGGAGGGGGCACGAGGGTCGCGCCCTCCCTATCCAGCACCCAGTTCTCATACCACTTCATTTCTTCGATCAAATTATCCTTGGTGAATTTCAAGGGCAGCCAGATCGAAGTGGCATTGGCCCACAACCCGCCTACCTGGATTTTCCAGCGGTGTCCGATAAAGACATACGCGGTGCCCTTGGGACCGGTCACTTCCAGCCCCTGAAACGTCTGCGAGTTGAAAGTTTTCGTGCCAACAGGAGCAATGTAGCCCTTGTCCGTCCACGGCCCCAAGGGGCTTGGCGCGGTTAGATAAAAATTGTCGTCCACATCATACGACACCAGGCCAGACCCAAGTAGAAAATACGTTCCGTTGCGTTTGATCATCCAGAAACCTTCCATGACCTTGCTGGTGTTGCACAGGGTAGAAGGTACGATGTCGTAGTAATCATCGGTGAGTTGGTAAATGTAGGCGAAACGCTGCGGGATCTCGCCTTGGTACTTGTTGTAGATCAGGTACGCCTTGCCATCGGTGTCCGGGTACATCAACAGGTCCCCGGGACCGCCGTGAACAGCCGACATGGGCTTCTTGTACGTGAAGGGACCGATGGGACTGGGACTGGTGTAAACGTGGATTTTATCCCCGTATTCCGCGCCGTAGCCCACGTATTCCTTGTTCTTCGCGTTGTAGAGCACATTCCAAAGCGGTATGCCGCGCTTCTCGACTGGATATTTGGCTCGGAAGATCCAGGTCTTCAAATCCGCGGACGAATAACACGTCGCAGCGAATACGTCCTTTTCTCGAATGGTAAAACCGTAGGCGTACCAGGTGTCTCCGAACTTGGAAATATGCGGTTCCAGACAGTCGTAGATCGGTTCACCCTTCTCGTTCCGCATGGCCGCTTCGGTCGTGATGGGCACGAGCGAGGATTTCGCCTTTTCTGCGGAGAACCGGCCCCGATAGACGCCGTCCGGCAAATACATTTTACCTCCTCCGTCCGCGACCACTGCCTTCAGGCATGCCGAAAACGTCTCCGTGTTGTCCGTCTTGTCGTCGCCTACGGCCCCATATTTCAGTACATTAAACACCCGTGATTCCACGGTGTTCGTGCCGACGTTCGTTTGCCCGCCTCCATCAACCGCGAAGGCTGCGCCTGCCACAAGCCAGACACCTGACGTTATCAAAGCCATCGTCTTCTGCATATAATCTCTTTTCATATTCCACCGACGTCCGTCGGCAAGATTGTTTATCGGCTACTCCAGTTTCGGGCCGGGGATACGCTCAGCGCGTTGCTGGCAGGCTTGATCGGCGGGGTCGAACGTGCCGTAGAACAACGCATTGGCATCCATCCACGTGGCGAGCCGCTCGATATCGTCGGGGCCAAGCACGACCTTGTGGTGGCCACGCACAAGCATTTTCATCAACGGACTGCCGCGCGCGCCAAAGAAATCCGGCTGCGTGAGCGGCTCGCAGTTTCCATCGGGGCGACCCCACGCCGAAAAGGAGACGCGTGAGGCCAGCGTGTTGTAGGATGCCGTGTACCGGCCCTGCGCCGTGCCGGTCAGTACGAGGCCGCCACCGGGTTTCGTGCCGCTGTGACAGGCGACGCAATGTTTGTCGAGCACAGGCTGGACGAGAAGCGGAAAACTCAGCGGCCGCGAACCGTCGGGGCCGGGTGTGATGTCGAACGGAAGCCGTTTCAACACCAGCGCGGCAGCGCGCGCGACAGGCGCGCTGGCGCGCGGTTCGTGGCAACCGATGCACGATGCATTTTCGCCGGGTTGGAGATAAGTGATACTGCGCATGGTCTGAACGGCCTGGCCGCGTGCGTCGAGCGCTTGAAACGCGAGCGCGATACCGGCGGGCGCGCGGAAAAACGCCGAGCCATCCGACTCAACCGGCACGGTGCCGAGCACTTGTTTGCCGGGCGACGCGTTGGGCAGGCCGACGGCGGGCGTGTTGGCGTGCGGCGTTGTCTTCGGCAGGACTTGAAGGATGCGCAGCCGGGTGATCGGCACGTCGGGCAAGTACGGCCACGCGGCACGAACGTTTTGAAGGAAGAACGTGCCGCTCAGTGAAGCTGCCGGTTCCACCGGCAGCACAGGTGGTGTGGGCCGGGCGCGCAATGGCACCGGCCAGAGGCTGCTAATGTCGGGGTCGCGGTAAAGCAATTCCTTGTTGCCAAAACAATCCACGAGGTAGAGACCGAACTGGTTGGGCGGATTGGCGCTCGGTTCGCCAATGAGCGGGTCGAAACTGTAGGCAGCGAGGAAATATTTTTCCGACAGCGGCCACGGCGTCCGGTAACAGTGTCCCGGCCAGCGGATCGCTTCCAGCGGAATAGTTGGTTTTTGCGTCACACCGGCAGGCGCGTGCCAAGCCCCGGGGCTGTTGCCGTGGGAAACCGGCGCTTCGCTCTCTGGGAACAGCGTGTCGGGTGTCAAGCGTGTGATCGGTTCGGGACCGTCGATGCCGTACGTCGTGTCCAGCAGGATGATCGAGCCGGCGGTCATCGCGTGGTGGGCGGCGGCAGTGGCCATGACGCGTTGCGAGCCGGGAATGGGCTGCGCTTCCCAGACGCCGATGGGGTTGAGCGTGTGGTTACCGTAAAAAGCGCGGACGTTGCTGCCATCGGGCCGGACACTCCAGAGTTGCTGATAATGCACGGCGTTCCGGTCCACGTAATCCCAGCGGGTGTAGATGATCCGGCCGTCGTTGAGTATTGCCGGGTCCCACTCGTGCGTCTCGTGGAACGAAAGCGGGTGCGGATTCGATCCGTTAGCGTTGGCGATGGCCAGCGTGTATGTCGGACACGGTCCCTGCCCGCAACGGTGAAACCCGCCTCGGCGCGTCGAGATGAACACGATGCGGCCATCCGGCAGGTACCGTGGCGCGAAATCATCAAACGCCCCGTCGGTGAGTTGGCGCAATGCGCGGCCGTCGGCACGCATCTCGTAGAGGTGGTAGAACCGGTCGAGGTTGGATTCGCGGCTGGCCGGTGGTGATTCCACTTGGCAATACGCGAACAGCACGCGCTTGCCGTCGTACGAGACGGTCGGGTGCTGGTAACTGCCAGTTGGGAGCGTCGCCGCGAGTTGGCGGCAGTGCATCGAGGTGCCGGGTTCGTCGAGCACGAACACGCCGCCGCCGGGCCGGGCGCAACTGCCGTAGTACTGGGTGAGTTGATGGCTGAAACAGCTTGGCACTTGTTTCACGAACAGCAGCGGCCCGACGTGCGCCAGTGGATTGCGCAGCGCGATCTGCCGTCGAAGCTGGTGGAGTTGGCGCCACGTCTCTTCGCTTGGCGTTTCGCGGCTCAAGCGGTCCCACTGAGCTTGTTCCCGTCGTAAATCCACACCGGCGTCGCGCAGATCACGGAGCAAAGCGTCGCCGCGCTGGAGCAGTTGCATGATGGCGGCGGCATAGGTGCTCGGATTGCGCTCGGTGCCGATACCGTCCTGCATCCGCCAGTCGCGTTCGATCAACGCCGATTCAGTGCAGTTCCCGGTCGCGGTCAACGCAAGACAGAGGAACGCGACAGCCCGTGTTCGCGCGAGAACCATTGCCTTGCACATAGAATCTCCTCTCCTGCCGCCTAACACATTCTTCACACGTTTCATTGCCTGATTCAATTGTTTTTCCTTAAACCATATCCAGCGCAAACTTCGGTCGCGTAGTCTTCCATTTTCCTCGGGTGAAATCCGGGAACTCAACAGGGACATTGCCCTTTGCGATGGATGATCCCGACAACTCCACGATGGCGCTCATGACGACGGAATCATACACGTCCAGCGGTAGCGGCGACTTACTGCGGACGGCCTCGATCAGCAGTTTCAATTCCAGGCCATCCACACCGCCATGCCCGCCAGCGCCGCCGACTTCCTTCCACCATTTGTGCTGAAACTCGGCTTGGTAAGGATTAAAGGACTCCCAGGTGTCGTAGGCGGGGCTTTTCCCCGTTAGGTAGAGCGCGTTGCGCTCTTCGGAATAGACGCCCCGTGTCCCCTGCAGCATCCAGCGGTTGTCGTAGGGCCGCGGCAACTGCATATCATAATTGACGACCACTGTTTTCCCATTCGCTGTTTTCAGCGTCGAGGTGACGATGTCACCCTGGGCATATTTCCGCTTGGCTCCGGGATGGTCCGCACCGAACTTACGGACAAAATAATCATTGATCCCGAAACTGCCGGTCGCCGTGGAGGCGATGGACGTGAAGCGGTCGCCGCAGTTGATGTCGCACCAGCTCAGCACTGGTCCGACGCTGTGCGTCGGATACTGGTCCCGGTTATACTTGATGAGGTACTCTGCTGGCCAGCGATCGCTGCCGGTCTTTTTGTCAAAGAACCAGTGGTCGATGCAATTGTGACTGTGCGCGCAGTGCACGTGGACGATCTGCCCGAACAAGCCCTTTCTCGCCATGTTCAGCAGCGCCAGGTTGTCGTTCCTGAACGACCAGTTCTCCAGCATCATACACCCAACTCCTGTTTTCTCGCTGATATCAACCAATTCCCAGCACTCCTTTACGGAGAGGGAAGACGGGACTTCGACACCCGGGACAATGCCATGCTTCATGGCCATGACCGCCATCGGTGTGTGCCACTTCCAGGGCGTGGCGATGATCACCAAGTCCAGGTCGTCGCGCGCCAGCATCTTCTGCCAGTGTGTTTCGTTATCAGCATACAGCTCCGGAGCCGCCAGCCCGGCCTGCTTGATGATGTTTACGGCTTCCTGCGCAGAACTTTTGTTGATATCGCATACAGCCGGGATGGTGATGTTCTTTATGGAAACCGTACTGGAAAGAAGCGATGTCCCCCTGCCCCCGACGCCGATAAAACCGATACGAACATTCTTCTCAGCCTCCCCCGCCAGCCCCCTGCTGACGAACGGCGCGGCAACGGCAGCCGTTCCCGTGATCCTCATGAACGCTCTGCGATTGATCCTGTTTCTCATATCACACCTAATTTGTTGTTTGTTTCTCATTGTTGCTTGATACGCTGGGATGATCCCATCAATAGTTCACCATCACGGCGACCGTACCAGCCAGTCCCTTGAGTTCGACGGTTTCCTTTTCCTTATCGAACGCCATCCACTCTTTCCCGTCCACCGTCACGCTCTTCATCGGCGCCGCCTTGGGGTGGCGGAAACGCAGCAGAACAGACTTGGGCGGCTTACGGGACGGCATCTCGACAGTCGCGTGGATCTTGCCGTGGTCCACGTCGGAGACAATTTCGTAGGCCGTGACTCCGAAATGAGTCGGCGCATTCTTCACCGATATCTTCTTGCCCTGCTCCAGCCACGCCCGTGGTGTCGCTTTCGCGATCCACAAGGTATCGTCTTGCTCAATCACCAGCAGATTGCGGAAGCGTTCCAAGAACGCGGCCTCCTCATAGATCTTGTCGGGAGGACCATGGACGGCGTGTTCGTTGAAGATGTACCCGTCTTTCTCGAGAATATCGATGGCGTAGCAGTTCAAGAACGAACGGAGGAAGACCGGGATGTCGTCGCCTGCCAAATGCATGTTCGAGGTCCGCTCCAGCCCACCCTGATACTGCCAGCCGGCGGCAAACCAATCGTGTTTGCAGACATACTCGTTCTCCAGCAACAAGCGATCCTCCAGCACGTCGAAGTAGCCCTGTACCCGTACATCGTGCGGCGGCAGCACTCCCGCCGGGCTGATCAACGCCGCCGCCGACTGAACCGTCTCCCAGTACATCGGACCGACATGGGCGCCGGAACCATCCCGTTTCCAACCCCAGGCCCCAGTAGACAGGCCACGCACGTAACAAGCAAACGGAATGACCGAGTGATAGGTGCCGTCGCGTACCGGCACCACCGGCGATAGCGCGATGGTTCGCTCGACGGCCGCCACCAGATCCTTGCGATATGCCTCCGCCTCGACCTGGAGTCTGGCGCCTTCGGTCGGGTCAATCGTCGCCAGCGCATCCGCGAAATGCGACACCGCGGCCCAGTAGTAAGCTTCGGCTTCATAGAACTGCATCCATAGGCCGCCGCTGTCCGGTGTCACCTGGAGTGCCGGTTGGAGTCCCTTGCACCAGAGTCGTTCACCGCCCGGCACCATCTCCTTTACGACACGCCGCTGCCGCAGCATCCATTCGGCATTCTCCTTGATTCGCGGCGCCCAGGTCTGGAACCAGATCTTGTCGCCGGTCAGGCGGTAGTGCTCGATCAAGGCCCATCCGATGGATCCCGGCCCGAAGGCATGGACGCCGTCCATGTGGCCACCGGTGCCCGCAGGCCCCTCGGCGAGGGTCAGACAGCCGTGGCCATCCACGAAGTTTCCGACAGGTCGATCCGACAATGACCAGCCATGTTGCTTGTCAGGGTCCCACCCCCTCGCTGACTCTGCCTTCTTCCCCGGTTCGATCTTGGGTTGCATGGGCAGGGACACCCATTGATCGTATCCGTCCTCGGCGGCCTGGTGCGACCCCATCAGATCCAACGCCGCGAGAATCATGTACGTCTCGGCGGCGAGAATGCCGTACGGGTAATCGTTGAACCACAAACGCCCGTTCTGCGGGTTCTTCTCGCAGTGCCGGACCAGATGCCAAGCGCCCAGGTTCCACTGGGCCGTCAGGCGTTCCGATGGAACGTGCACCTGCATTTTCGGCACGGTGCCGGCCGGCGGCGTCGGATGCGGCGGCAGCTTGGCCCCGCGCATGGCTGTGACAGCACCTTCCCACGTCTGCTCCTCGCGGTTGCGAACCTGCTGGCGGATCGTGCGCAACTTTCTCGATGCCAGTTCCTTCATGAACTCCCGGGCGCTGGCCGCTTGGGAGTCCAGTTCGATAGGCGGCTGCCCAGCATCTGCTTTCGTCCGCAGCGCCGAACTCCGCCGCACAAAAAACCCGTACTCCGGGGCCAGGATCGGTCCGTTCTCCAGGTCCGCTGCCAGGAACGAGAAGTTGCCCGACTTGGTCCATACCGTGACGATCGTCCTGGCGACGTCATCAACTTGACTGGTGAAGGGTATGGTCTTCCGCCATTTCGACGTGCCCATATACAGCAAACTCGCCTTCACGCCGCGGCACAGACCGCCTCCGCCGGTCGATGTCCAGGAGGTTGCATCGGACGCAGCTGTGCGCGTGTCGCGGTCCAGCGGCGCGAGTCCGGCCAGCCGGCCGTCGTAGATCTCCATGCGGCCGCTATAGTCCTTGGCCTCGCTGCCTGGCTCGTAACCCCACTCAATCTCGAAATCCATCTTCTTCCATGTTTCCGCCACCAACACGCGCACCGCCGGCACTGCATACTCGGCCACCGCCTTGTCGCCGGAAACACCGATCACCAGGCCACATGTATCCGCCGTCAGGTCGCAGGCATAGCTCCTCCCATCCCCGGATACGGTTGGGGTAACAGGCTTCTGCACCGCCTTTAAATTGTTCCACCACGAACTGGCCGTGCCCTGGTTGTCCAATGTCGTGAAGGTCAATTCCTCCGCCCTGGGACGCTTCTTGGCATCGGCGGCCCAGATCAACTCCACGCGGCGGATCGGCCGGATCTCCTCCCAAAGCAAT
>CAZXVN010000537.1:0-5969 GCA_964643945.1 uncultured Lentisphaeraceae bacterium
CTGACCACTCTTCCCCTCCACGCCGCTCTTCCGATCTCTCCGTTCACCCCCGTCACCCGGGCGTTCGTCAGGCCCGCGCGGGCCTTGTTGAGCCGCATGACGTTCGTGCTGCCCGCCAGCAGGGTCAGCGTATTGTTGACCGTGAGCGTTCCCAGGCCACCGGCCGTGCCCGGCTGCAGCGTGCCGCCGCTCCCGATGGTCACCGCCCCGTTGATCGTCCCGGCGCCGGTCAGAGTGCCGCCGCCCGCCACTGTCACGGCGCTGCCGGAGGCCAGCGCGCCGTTGACCAGCAGCGTCCCTCCGCTCACGGCCGTCGCGCCGCTGTAGGTGTTGGTCGCGGAGAGGATCAGCGTGCCGGCGCCGGTCTTGGTCAAGCCCTGGGAACCGGTCAGGACCGCGCTGATCTCCAGGGTCTGATTGGTGACATTGACAGTGGGCGAACCGCTGCTCACGGCCAGCGTCAGCGGGCCGTTGCTCCCGGTACCCAGCGTCCAGCCATGCGCGTTCCCCTGATCGCCGAACAGGAGGTTGCCGATGATCCTAGCGCCATGCAGGGCGACCGTCCCGGCGCCTCCCAGGGTCAGCGTGCGGAAGGCCGCCGCGAGATTCGCGCCGGAGCCGACGAGGCCGCTTTGCCAGTTGCCGGAGGCCGCCCACGAACCGCCCGCGGGATTGGTCCAGACCGCCGCCGGCAGGATGTCCGCTGTCAGGCCGGCGGGCTGCGCCAGAGTGTAGTTGGCCTGCGAGGGCGCGTCGAGGGTCGAGGTCGAGGTCACCGCTTTGCCGAGCCCCGCGGCCGCGTCCGCGAAATGGCCGGACAGGGTCAGCGTCACCGAGTCGCCGCTCACCGTCCCGGAAATCGTGCCGGTGAGGGTGGCGTTGGTTGTGCCGTCATAGAACTTGTTGTGCGCCTGTGCGTCGGGGATTGTCAGGACCTTGTTGGACACCGTCTGGGTGCTCAAAGCCGCCGAGTCGCCGCTGTTGAAATTGATGTCCCCCGCATACACCGCGACGATATTGGTATGGCTGCCGGCCTTGAGCGCGTTGAGCGCCGGCGCGATGACGCACGCGCCACTGTCCGGTGCGGCCAGCGTATAGGTGCCCAGGATCGTGCCCCCGTCTTTCAGGGTGACATCCCCCGTGGGCGTATTGGGGGTGATCGGCGTGACCGTCACGTCGAAGGAGAGGGCGTCGCCGTAGGTCGTGGTGTCGCCGGTGCCTTCGTGGCGCGTCAGCGTGACCGAGGGCGATATCATGCTCATGGAGACCAGCAGGTTGATTTGTCCGCCGGTGCGCTGGAGGACGGCCGACGCGCCGCTCACGAGGCCGTTATTGCTGCCGGGGCCGGTGGTGGCGGCGAGGGTCGGCGTGCCGGAAATGCTGCCGCTGGCCTGCGAGATGAGCCAGTAGGTTCCCGCCCCCAGCGGGGTGCTGCCGTTGATATTGACGGTGACCGCGCCGTTCAGGGTCAGGGCGCCCTGCGGGACAACCAGCGCGGGATGCGTGGTGTCGCCGCTAAATGCGGCCGGCGTGAAGGCCAGTGTGACCGGACGGCTCCCCAGGTCAACCGTACCGCTGGAATTGCCCTGGATGACCGCAGCATCCGTGCCCACGGCCGTGCCCGTGCCATTGGCCGTCAGCGAGGCGCTGGCGCCGAGGGTGTAGTTGGTGATGGCGGACACGTCGAATGTCGCCCCGGCGGTGATCGAGAGCGCCGTGGCGGACGGCAGAAGATTGTTGCTGCCTAGCGTGTAGATTGCGAGCTGGAAACCGCACCAGTCTCCCTCGGTTCCGGCAAAATCAGCATGCCCTAAAATTAAGCCGTTACTGCCGACCGTGCCGGTGAACAGGACGGGCGTTGTGCCGATCACAGTCACCGGCGACTCGTTGAGCGAACCATCTCCGTTGGTGTCCACCGTCTGGAAAGCGCCACAGTTCGAAACTGTCGCAGCGCTGCCATAGAGTTCAAGCTTGAAGGTCGCCCCCGGCGTCAGTCCGCTGAACTGCCAGTTGAACCCGGTGGACATGCCATTAAAATTCCCGAAAACCATGATGTTTTTGGTGAGATTGTTCCCAGCGGCCCAGGCATCATTGATGCTTGACACAATTCCGCCGCCGGTGATGGAAAAGCCGACGCCCGTCGCCAGGCCGGTGCCGCGGTCCTTGAGCCCGGAAAACGTAGGATTCGTGATCTTTGTGGGGTAGGCCGGGAGCAACAACTGGTTCCATGTTGTCCCGGAACTGCTGAACACCGGGTCGGCCGCGGCGGCTAACGCCTCGTTGCCGGACATGACTGAGCCGCCCGCGGACTCGAACTGCGCGCTAATCAGAGTCTTCAGCGTAGTACCTTGTAACTTCAACACGCCGCCGCTGATGACCGTGGCGCCGGAGTAGGTGAGCGCATCGCCGAGGGTGAGCGTGCCGGCCCCGGTCTTGGTCAGGCTGCCGGCGCCCGACATCGCGCCCGCAACCGTCACCGTACCCGTGCCTGAGCCGCCGAAGGTCGTGTCCGCGCCAAGGAAGAGGTCGTTGTTGACCGCAACCGCAGCGGAACTGTTCTGGTTGACCTGCGGCAACGCTGCCGCGTTATTGGTGAGGGCCAGGCTGTTGCCCGCCAGCGTCACCGTGTCTCCTCCAAAATTGAGCTGGTTGAGCAGGAAGCCGCTGCCGAGATCGTTGTTGGCGATGACCGTACCGGCCTGGTTGAAGCTGAGAGTGTAGTTCGTCTGGCCGGCCGTGACCGGCGCCATGGACGCGCCCGTGTCATTGGTCCAGTTCGCCGCGCCGCTCCAGGCCCCGGATACGGTATTGGTCCAGAAGAAACTGCTCGCGCCGAATGACGTGGCTGCCGACGCCAGAAAGAGACTGGCGGCGACCGTGCTGATTGAACCGAGTCGTGTTTTCATCTGCATTCTCCTTATGGCCGCCATGGCGGCTGTTGTGACGTACTTGCGTACGTGCGTACCTGCTGTGTTCGTGTTCATCTCTTGACCTCCTGTGTCAGTGGTCAGTTGTCAGTGGTCAGTGGTCAGTCATCAGTGTCCCCCGTTGTCTGCTTACTGATTGCTGATTGCCGATTACCGATTGCTGCTTACTGCTTACTGCTTACTGTTTCCTTCAAAACACTTAGTCCCACCCTTTGTCGGTTACACTTAGTCCAACTGCTTAGTCGTCTTCTCTCGGCACTGGCGAAGCTCAACAGCGACTAAGCGAGTCGACGAAGCGTAACCGATTAAGTGTGGCGACGAAGAGTGCGATCAAGTGTGCTCTCGGCACTGTTCTTACACTTACTCCAAACACTTAGTCCCACCCTTTGTCGGTTACACTTAGTCCAACTGCTTAGTCGCCTTCTCTCAGTTGTCAATCATCGCGTATTCCTCAATACAGAATCACACGCCATTCTCGGAAGCGCCAAAAAATTCCCAGGCCGCTACGCCAGCGTGCTGGCGTAGGCCATGATGGCAGCGGCAACGGTAAGGATCGCGATTGCCGCGCCCATCTGCTTCACGGGCTTGCCGTGCACCCCGCGCCATTCGCCGCTGACGAGGCCCAGCCCCTGCGCGCCCAGAATCTGCATGGCGAAGTAGATGCCGAAGCCGACCGAGCCGCCCATCGGCCCCAGCAGGATCATGCCCTGGAACCAGAGGGCGAAAGCCAGGAAGAGGTTCAGGCCGACGATCAGGGAGAGGCCGAGTTCCCGGGGGTTGTCCTTGATCACGCCCCAGCTCCCTTTGCGGAACATCAGGAACGCCGGATAGACCACATTGACCAGGCAGCCGAGGCCCATGCCGAGAGCCCACACCGCGAGGGACGCCGGCCAATCGCCCGCGCCCCGCTCCAGCATCGCGCCCCGGATCGGACCCTGGCTGTACACAAAGGCGAAGGCAGGCCCCACCGAGCAGAACCCGGAGATCACGCACATGATCAGCCCCCCGAGGAAGCCTCCGGATTTCTCGGCCTGCTTGTTGAGCATTTTATCGCGTCCAAAGCCCGCCATGGCGACCAGAACCACCCCGCCGAGCATCAGGACGGTGGCGAGGAGAATGGTCAGCCCGGCTGGCGAGTTGAGGTCGGCGGCCTGCTGGAACATGCCGCTGCCCTTGAAGACCATCGGCACAATCACGCCCAGCGGAATGCCGACGCCGCTGAGGATGCCGAAGCTCAGCGAGGCGCCGATACGCACCAGGCTGATGCCCAGCAGGACGTTGCCCACGCCCCAGGCCAGCGAGAAGAGGTTGGACTTGATGATGACCGCCGGGGCAACGCTCCGATAGCCCTCGATGGCATTGGGGCAGAAGGCAAGCGTCACCACCCACGGCAGCACAAACAAGCCGAACAACATGCCGGGAAACCAGCAGTGCTCGAATTTGAATTTCTTCTGCAGCTTCATCGGCCAACTGAGTGCGCCAGCGGATGAACCGCCCAACCCCGCCACGATAATTCCAGACAGCAATGCCATGATGAACCTCCTGTTTTGCCTACTTTTCCCCGATCATTCTCCGTACTTTATAAATCGCTCCCAGAACGCCGGCTGTATCGCCCAATCCGGAAGCCACCACCTCGCATGTGGTCAGCCCCTTGAAGAGCAGCCAGCAGTTTTCTGTCATCGTCCGGTTGATGGTGTCCAGCACCCAGCCGCACCGCTCCGTCAAACCGCCGACGATCACAATCTTCTCCGGCTGCATCGTCAGCACGATGTTCCCGCAGAGCCTGCCGATGAGAACCGCGACCCGATCGAGGATGGCGCGCGCGACCTCGTCGCCCTTGCCGGCCGCCTCGAAGACCATCGGCGAGGTGACCCTCTCCGGATCGTTTCCGCTCAGCTCCCTAAGAAGGGTCTGCTTGTTGTCCAGCAGCGCGAGCCGGCCGTGTTTGGCGATGCCCCCGCCGCAGACCATCGTGTCCACGCAGCCCTTGGCGCCGCACTTGCAGGGCCACTCGTCGTCGCTGACCCGCGAATGCCCGAACTCCGGGAAAAGGTTGTCCGGATATTCCTGGGCCTCGCCGTCGATCACCACGCCCGCGCCCAGGCCGGTGCCCCACGTCAGCACGGCGAAGCGCCTGCAGGCCGTGCCCAGCCCGGCCCAGCACTCGCCCCACGTGGCCATGACCGTGTCCACGTCCGCCACGACCGGTACGCCGTAGCGTTCCGCCAGCGGCTTCGTGACAGACGCCCCGGCCAGGAAATCCCAGTCCGGCCCCCACAGGATCGCGCCGGTCTCGCGGTTCACCACGGCCGGGACATCGATGCCGATGCCGAGCACGCCGCGCGGGTCGTACCCGGACTCTTTCAGAGCGGCGTCGACGCCGTCGAAGATCTGTTGGTTCATGACCTCCGGCGTGCCGCGCGTATAGGGCCGCTTGGTGTAGTACTTCAGCTCCGGCTTGTCTTCAGCGACTGCAAACCGCATGTTGGTCTTGCCGAAGTCGATTCCGATGACGCATTCTTTCACGATTCACCTTCCCTTTGTTTGCTTCTTCACTGGGCCGTTGGCCTGCAGGCCGGCCAGGATGCGCTCAACCGTTTTCTGATCGATGAAAAGCGTGGAGATCAGGCCGGTCCGCAAAGCCCCGAGCACGGCCACCGCCTTCTCTTCGCCGCAGGCCACGGCGACCAGGTTGCCCATCGCCTTCATCTGCCGCAGGCCCGCGGCGATGAGCCGGTCCTCCAGACCGCTCTTGATGATCCGCCCCTCGCGGTCATAGTAGATCCCGCACAGGTCGCCCACCGCGCCGGCTTCGATCAGCCGCGGAAGCTGCTCGTCGCCGATGTAGACCACCATGCCGGGGACGGGAGGCACCACGCCGATGCCCACGCAGGCGAGGTCGACCCGGTCCCAGCGGTCGATGACGTCCCGTATGCCGACTTCCTTGACCAGCGCGCTGCGCAGCTCCGGCGAACTCACGACCATGGGGAGAGACAGTAAGTGCGCCGTGGCGCTTAGGCGCTGCGCGGCCTGAATCACCAT
>CAZXVN010000538.1:0-4421 GCA_964643945.1 uncultured Lentisphaeraceae bacterium
GGCGCCGAACTGTCTTGCGACCCAAGGCGCGTCAGACTCTGCTCAGAGAAGGTTCCCGTCGCATCTGCGTCATCGTACCGTGCGAGGCGGGCGGTTGTCTGAGGCCGTGAACGCGCACCCCGCCAGGTTCCCGCCGGTGTATGGCAACATGATCCGTGCGGGCGAGGCGTCGGGCGCGATGATCGAGGTTTTGCGCCGTCTGGTGGAACATTATGAGCGCAACGAGAACATGAAGTCGAAAATCACTTCGGCGTTGACCTATCCGGCGGTGGTCTTGGTCTTCGGCATTTTTACGGTGATCTTCGCGATGGTCAAGGTGATTCCGCAATTCGCTAAAGTGTTTCAGAGCATGGGATCCTCATTGCCCATGTCGACGCGTATCTTGATGGGGTCCAGCGATTTTATCATCAAATACGGGGTGTTCGTGGCCATTGGCGTGACGATCCTCGTGGGGATGTTTAAGCGGCACATCAATACGGTGAAGGGGCGGCTCTGGTGGGACGGCTTAAAGTTAAAAGCGCCTCTGATCAAAGGCATCATCGCGTGCGGCACGTATTCGAGTTTGGCGTATACGATGAAGACGCTGCTCGCGAACGGCGTGAACGTGTTGCAGGCACTGAAGATTGCCGAGGAGACGTGTGGCAATGCCCTCATCGCTGAGGCGCTTCGGAACGCCAGGCAACGGGTGACGGACGGCACGACGATCTCCGGCCCGTTGGCGGGCAGCAACGTTTTTCCGAAGATGATGACCGACATGCTGGCGGTGGGCGAGCAGTCGGGCGACATGCCCAGTTCGCTGGGGCATATCGGCCGAAGGTACGAGAGCGAGATGGACCGCAACATCAAGATATTCACCAATGCGTTGGAGCCCATCCTGATCGTCGTGATCGGCGGCGTGGTCGGTTTTGTGGCCGTCAGCATTCTGATGGCCGTGTTCAAGGTGACGTCTACACTCAGTCCTTCGCACTGAGCACGGGCGGAAGAGCGGAGTGTTGGAGGGATGGCTGATTAAGGGAGGAGAGGGTATGAAGCAAGAACAACGGAACGAGCAGAAACAGAAAAGCAGGCGGAGTGGCTTCACGCTGGTGGAACTGCTGCTGGTGGTATGTATTCTCGGCATTCTGGCCGCCGGCGTGGTGATGAACATGTCGGGGCATGACAAAACGGCACGCATTACGACGACGCGCGCGAGCATCACGCAGATCGAGCAGGCGGTGCAGATTTTCGCGATGCGGCATAACAGCAAGCTGCCGGACACGCTGGATGAGTTGACGGCTGACACGGACGATAATCCGGGGCTGCTCAAAGAGGGTGCGATCAACGACTCGTGGGGCGTGCCTTTCGGATACACGAAAACCGGCAGGAAGTTCAAGATTACCTCTGCGGGGCCTGACGGTGAGATGGGCACCGAAGATGACATCACGAATTGATAAAAGGGTCCGTTGCGGGTTCACTCTGGTCGAACTGTTGATTGTGATTGTGATCATCGGCGTGATGGCCACCCTGATCGGGCCGACGTTCACCTCTGGATCAAACATCGCCCGCGTCAAGACTGCCTCGCGAGGGGTGATCCAGATGTCGCGGTATGCGCGTACCATGGCGCTGTTGCATCAGACGCCCGTGGAGTTGGTTTACACCTCGGACGGCACCTTGCGGGTCGAGCAGGTTACGGGTGGCGGCGAAAGCATTGTTTCGGCGAAGGCGTTTGCCAGCACGAACGCGGCGGTGGATGCGGAAGCTGAGCCTGTTCTCGAAGAGGAGGGGGTCGCTGCCCAGGAGGGTGTGGCGGAGAGCGGCGGGGCCTCTTACGTGATGGCGGACCTGAACATCGAGAATAAGTACGACGGGGTGGGTTTTGTTTTCAACGGGTATACCGACTCGATGGAGGACGGTCATCGTAGCCGGGTCGGGGAAGCGAGGTCGGCGCCAGAGGCGGAGGAAGAGGGCGAGGGGGAGATCAAGGCGTTCCGGGTGCGGTACAAAAGTAACGGGACGTGCAGGCCTTACTCGGTTCGGCTGACCTCGGGTGGCGAAGAGGCGTTTGCTTTGACGGTGGTCATTGATGTGCTCGGTTCGGCAAAGGTCGAGGAGGATGACGAATGATGCGCCGAGCGGGCTTTACACTGATCGAGGTTCTGATTGCGACCATGATTCTGGCGTTGGGCCTGATGACGCTGATGACGGGTCTCAGCAACTGTGCGGCGATGATGACGCTTTCCAAGGAGTATCAAGACGCGCAGTACGTGTTCAGCCTCGGCGAGTTGAAATACCCGATCAAAGAGAGCACCGACGTGGAGGAGGAGTTAGTGGTTGATCCAGACTCGGAGTTGGTGGAGGGGTACGTGTTCGAGCGTACGGTGGACGAAAAAGAACTGGAGTTGAATCAGGTTGATGACGGGCTTTATCTGGTGCGGACGCGGGTGACGTGGGGTTCGGGCAAAGACCAGTACGAAGAGCTGGTGCGGTATGTGCGGCAGCTCAAGGGAGAGAGCGACAAGAAGAAGTGAGGAGCAAGGGCGTTCGACGGAGTCGATTCAATCGATTGGTTCGAATTATTCGAAAAATGAGAGCCGCAATGCAGAAAAACCAGTGCCGCAGCAGCGGTTTCACGTTGTTGGAACTGATCATGGCCATCATGATTCTGTCCGTCATGATGTTGCTCTCGTTTTTCTGTTTTGACGCAGTGGTGCAGAGCTGGCGTGCGGGCATGGAGATGTCGGAGTCGCTGGGGCAGGCCGACCATGTGATTGAGCAGCTGGCTTCGGGGTTGCGTTCGGCCTATTATCCAGACACGGGGGCCCAATTGGAAGAGTATGGGTTTCAACTGAGCGATGGGGGAGAAGGTCCTGAGGCTCGGGATTCGATCAGTTGGGTGAAGATCGGGCGTGCGTTAGTTGGCGAGGATTGCGGATTTGCCGATTCGCCGCACCGCATCGGCGTGTCGGTTGCGGATGGCGGCCAGGACGAAGCGGCTGGACTGATGGTGAAGGCGTGGCGTGTGGACTTGCAACTCGACGAGTTTGATCCTGAAGAGGATGTGACGCCGGTGTCAATCTCACCGCGGGTGATCGGGCTCAATTGCCGGGTGTTGGACAAAGACCAACCTGAGAAGGACGATGAACCCAATTGGCAGGACACGTGGGATTTTTCAAACAGTATCCCCAAGGCCGTGGAGATCACGCTTTACATGGAGCCGCCGAAGGCTAAAGACGAGCCGATGGAAGTGAAGCGCGTCATTGAAATCCCGATGTTCGACCTCTCACAGAATCCGAGGAAAAAGTCGCAAACGGGCGGCGGGATTCGTACGGGCGGCGGCACGCGGCCGGGCGGAGGGATAGGCGGGGGAGGCGCACGGCCGCCGGGCGGAGGGAGAGGGGGGGGCGGTGCGCGGCCGGGCGGAGGGAGAGGCGGAGGAAGCACATGGCCGGGCGGCGGAACGGGAGGCGGTGTCCCGTGGCAGCCGATTACGCCAGGGTCGAGGTAATGCGGAAAATGAAGCACGGATGAACACGGACAGAATCACTTTTGGAGTGCGGAAGCTTAATCCCGTTTGGGGCGGCGAGTGCCATTTCGCCGGGCCGACTCGAAGCGTTCTGATGAAAGCGGCAATGAATGGACGCATTCCAAACCGTGCAGGCGCGGGAAGCGGCTTCAACGCGCAGGGCGGGTCGGCTCTGATCATCGCGTTGTGGACAATCGCGTTGCTGAGCATGTTGGTGATGTCGTTTGCGCTGGATGCGATGATCGAGGGCCGCATCGGCACCTATGTGAAGCAGCGCCGGCGGGTGGATGAACTGACGCAGTCGGGGGTGGCGATCGCGGAGATGTTGCTGGACAAGCAGCAGAATGTCAGCGCCGCGTCGGCGGCAGACGAGGAGGAGGACAAGTGGAAAGAGCCGGCGTTGCGAATTAAGCGGGGGCAGACGGCGGTGGTGGACGAGCCGATCGAAGACGGCATCGTGCATATCGAGATCATTCCCGAACCGGCACGGTGGAATATCAATACGCTCGTCGGCAAAGATTACGACGTTGTCTGGGAACAGATCTTCACGACGGCGGGCATTCCGCAAGAGTATTATTCCGAGCTGATCGATTGTTGGAACGATTGGGTGGATGCGGACAGCCTGCCTTTGACTGACGGTGCGGAGGACGACTACTATAAGTCGCTCGAACCGCCTTACAAGGCGCGCAACAAGAAGATCGACACGGTCGACGAGCTGTTGTTGGTGAAGGGGTTCGGGCCGGTCATTCTCAATGGCGGGATGTTGAACCCGGAAGAGAAGAACAAGGATTTGCAGATATGGGTGAGAGGAATTAAGGAATTGTTTACCACTTACGGGGATGGTAAGATTAACGTCAATGCAGCACCTATGGAAGTTTTGATGACGATTCCAGGGATCGACGATATCACGGCGGGCGCG
>CAZXVN010000539.1:0-9112 GCA_964643945.1 uncultured Lentisphaeraceae bacterium
GCTGCCTTTTTTTTGTGTGCCACAAAGGCTCCGGGTCGAAAGCTTTGCCATCGTCTTTGATCCGCATTCGGACAGCCTTGGGAAGTTTCTGGATAATCACCTCCGCTCGACTGGCCTTCGCGTGTCGGGCGACATTCGTCAGCGCTTCCTGCGCGACACGGTAAAGAACAGTGCGTTTCGCGGTGCTCAAATTTTCTATTCCTGAAAACGCTGTCAATTTCATTTTGAGACGGTTCTCTTTCGATAGCTTCTTCATGAACGCATGCAGGGCTGGAATGAGCCCCAAATCATCTAAGCTGGTTGGGCGAAGCTTTAGGGCGAACCGATGTACGGTCTCCACCGTTTTTTCAACAAGCCGCTGCGTCTGAAGGATATGACGCTTAAGGCCATTGGAAGGGATCGTGGCCTCGCGAGCGACAATTCCGAGATGGAAATTAATGCTTACTAAGGCTTGGGTAATTTCATTATGTAACTCACGGCTGATGCGTTTCCGTTCCGCCTCCTGCGTTTGCAGAAATTGACGGGAAAGATTTCGCAATTGTTCCTGCATGTGAACGGCCTCTTCCAGCAACCGGTTCTGGGTTTGCCGACTTGATTTGAGGGCTGTATCTAACACCTGCCGCCGGACAATCTCATGTGTCAACTCTTGGTTCGAGATGGCCAGTGTTTCCACCTGGCGTTTCGCCTCTTCGCCCTGTTTTCGGGCGGTAATATCGGAAAAGACGACCCGGCACCCTTTCCGGGGGGCGCTGTCAGCGGCGTCGGCGATGAAAGAACCATGAAGGCTGGCCCAGAAGGGACTCCGGCCTTCCTTCAAAAGAGACACCTCGCAGACCTCTTTGCTGGTGCGGGCAAAGATGCGTTTCAAAAAGGCTAGAAAAACGGGTCGATTTGACAGGGCCACCCAACGAGCGAAGGGCCGGTTGATGAGCTGCGAGCGTTCCACGCCGAGCAGGGAGACGCCCGTCAAGTTCATCTCCAGTATCCGCCCCTGTTCATCGAGCGAGAAATAGCCGACCGGGGCGAAATCATAGAGGTCGGTATATTTTTCCCGCAGCACTTCGTTCCGGTTTTGACAGTCATGGAGCTCCGCGTTTTGCATTTCCAACTCAATCTGGTGAACCTGTAATTCGTGGAGCAGCCGCTGGGTGTCGGCGTCCGACTTTTGTCTAGCCGCCACAGTCCGCTTGTTTGGCTGCCGTTTCAGCAGGCTGGCTTCGGCCCGGCAGCGCAAGGTGTCGGCATTGAATACGAGATCAGGTTTCTTTTTCATGGCATAGTCTTTTCAAAAAGGCTCGCAAGGCACAGGTCACATCTTCGCTTCTTTCTTTCTTCGATTCAATTTCGTGGCTTGTTCTGCGACGTGGTTTTCCAGAACGGACTGCTTGTCCCGCAACTTCGACTCCAGCGTCTTGGCTACGGTGATGTCCGCAAAGGTGATTACAACGCCGTCAATCCGGTCGTCCAGTGTGCGGTAGGGCATGATGCGGACCGTGAACCAGCGGCTACCGCGCGCGCCAATCGGCTTTTCAGCTGAGGTCAGCGTTCGCAAAACTTTTCGGGCGTCCTCGGCCAGTTCCGGGTAGCGCAGCTCCGAGACGAGGTCGGTGATGGGCCGGCCCACATCGCCGGGGATGAGCTTGAAGATTTTTGTCGCTTGGGGAGTAAACCGTCGCACGTTGAGCTCCTTGTCTAGGAACAGGGTGGCGATATCCGTGCTGTCGAGCAGGTTTTTCATGTCATTGCTGGTCCGCGAAAGCTCGTCAACCTTGGCCTGTAACTCGGCGTTCAGCGTCTGCAACTCCTCGTTCATCGACTGCATCTCCTCCTTCGAGGTGGTCAGTTCCTCGTTGGTGGACTGCAGCTCTTCGTTGGTGGATTGCAGCTCTTCGTTCGTGGACCTGAGCTCCTCCTGCGAGGTCTGCATCTCTTCATGGGTGGCCCGTGCCTCGCCCCGGGTCTGGAGGAGTTCCTGTTCCAAGCCCATCAGCCGGGCGCTACGGGCATGGGCCTTGGAGACTTGGCCCACTGCCGGGGTGGCCAAAGGCGCGGCGACATCCGTGAACACAAGCATCACCAGCCCTTGCAACGGTCCGGGTTCATCAAGCCGTTGGAGGGTGACCTCCACGCATTGCGTGCCACCATTAGTCCCCACTTTGAGGCCATGGAGCGTGATGCGTTCTTTTTGCTGGAGTACTTTCTGGAAAGCCTCAGCCAAGTCGTAGCGCAACCCTTCACGGATCATGGCAAAGACATTCCAGTTGGCCTTGCCAGAGGCTGGTTCCAGATATTTGCCGGTTCGGCCGCTGATGTAGAGGATGTCGCCTCTTGCATTGGCAAGCACGGACGGTGGTGCATAACGCTGCAAGATCAACTGATCGGCGAGGGACTGGAGACTGCCCGACGGTTTCGATGCCGGACGCGCCTCCGCACCTGTGGACGCTCCGGCGCTGAAGGATGAGGGAAACTCCACCGGCTCCATTCGCAGAGTGGACTCGATCCGGCGAAAGAGCCTTGTTTTGCCGTCGAGGGGAACAAACAGGTCGGTGAAGCCGCCAATCGTCTCCGCGCTGCCTAAGAACAGAAGGCCCCCAGGTTTGAGGCTGTAGTGAAACAGCGGGATCAGCTTTTTCTGAACCTCCTGAGTCAGATAGATCAACAGGTTGCGACAGCTCAGAACATCCAGTTTGGTAAAGGGCGGATCCATAATCAGATCCTGCGGTGCAAAAACCACCAGCTCGCGAATTTCTTTTCGAACCCGGTAACCGCGTGCTTCTTTGACAAAGAATCGGTTCAGCCGCTCCGGCGACACATCGTTGGCAATGTTTTCAGAAAAGTGGCCTTGCCGGGCTTTGTCAATCGCATCCCGATCCAGATCGGTGGCGAAAACTTGTAACGTGACGGGCTCTTTGGGCTTGAGCACCTCCAAGGTCTCCTTGAACAAAATGGCTAGGGAATAGGCTTCCTCTCCGGTAGAACAGCCGGGCACCCATGCCCGCAAAACGTGATCGGGCGACCGGTTCGTCAAAAGCGCCGGAAGGGCCTGTTCGCGCAATTGCTCCCAAGCGGCTGGATCGCGAAAAAATTTTGTCACTCCGATTAGCAACTCCTTGAAAAGCAAATCCAGTTCTTGCGGGTTCTCCCGCAGATAACGCACATAAATGGCCATTTTGCTGATCTGGTGAATGCCCATGCGTCGTTCAATCCGACGGTAAAGCGTGTTTTTTTTGTAGAGGGAAAAATCGTGACCGGTCTGGGCACGCAGCAGGATGATCGCTTTCTCCAAGGTGCTGTGCGTTTTGTCTTCGAGTTCCGTTCTGGTCTGTTCAATCAAGGGCGCACGTTGCAGATAGGCGATGATTTTCTTCGGCAGTTCGTCTGCGGGTGCTACGATATCTGCCAGCCCGGCTTCGATTGCGCTACGAGGCATACCGTCGAATTTGGCTGTTGCCGGCTCTTGCACCAAGGTCATGCCCGACTTCTCTTTGATGGTTCTTAGGCCGAGCGTGCCATCGGAGCCCATGCCGGAAAGGATTACGCCGATACTATGTTCCTCTCGATCCAGAGCCAAGGAACGGAAAAAGAAATCAATCGGCAGGCGCAAGCCGCGGGGCGCCGACGGTTCGAACAAGTGCAGGCTTCCATGCAAAATGGACATGTCTTTGTTCGGCGGGATCACATAAACACGATCCGGCCTCACTTGGGTGCGATCCTTGACTTGGACGAAGTTCATGCCGGTGGCGCGCTGAAGAAGTTCAGGCATGACCCCCTTGCGCGTCGGATCCAAGTGCTGCACGATGATAAACGCCATGCCGCTGCCCGAAGGCACATGCGCCAAGAACTGCTCCAACGCCTCCAGTCCCCCGGCGGAAGCGCCGATGCCAACGATCGGAAAGGAAGCTTGGGCCTTCAGGGCGGATGGTTTTGAGCGAGCGGTATGGACGGACTTTTTTTGTGGGCGTTTCGGTGCAGGTTTCATTTTCACAAGCCTTTATGAGTTTTCTGAACCTCGTATCCTGAAGCCTGATACCTTGTCATTTCACATTGTTAGAGAGGCGAACCGGTCTTGCAACAGATTTTCTCACTAGTCATTGCGTGTTGGCAATCTCTCTTTTAGATTATATTGGACATGGTTTGCAACCCGATGCCTTTGCGATTCGCGAAAACCGGTTTGGTCCTGCGGTTAGGTAGAGGCGCTCCTACAACGGCCGTCGGCCCTGAATGATTCTGACCAGCACCACGATCACCGCGATCACCAGCAGAAAGTGAATATACCCGTTCAGCGTGTAACTGCTCACCAGCCCAAGCGCCCATAAGACCAGCAAAACGACTGAAATCGTCCATAACATATGATGCTCCTTTTTACGCCCGCGTTTGCGGGGCAACACGACTGAGGGTTGACAGCCCTTTTTTGTCTGCGATCAGGTTACAATTTAGGCAGGTAAGCTGCTATGGGGTATAACCCTACCGGCTAAGTCCCGCCGTAAATGCCGCGGCTCGTTACATCGATTGCTTTGCCTAGCGTCGCCACACAAAGCACCACACTACGCTGCCCCACGCCGCCTCGCAGCCGTCAAGAGCGGAATCCACGCCAACGCTCACTTTGTGGACGATCTGGACATAGAGCGCGATCGCCCCGCTCTGCGCCCAGTCCATCCCGCAGTTCGCCGGCGCCGTCGCGGCCAAGGGGATGAGCGGGCCTGGCCACGGCACCAGATGGCCGGCCCCGGCGTTCACCTCGCCCAAGGTATCCTGCACCCAATCGGTCAGGTAGATGACGCGCGCGAACACGAAATAAGAGACCGGATCGGCGGGAGCCCCGGCGATTCTGGTGGCACCGGTGAGCAGTGTGGTTTTTTCGATCCCCACCGCAGAGAACAGGCCGCCCACGATGCGCACCGGCGCGCAGTCCGGCAGTTGCGCATAGCTGTTCTTGGTCCACTCGATGCCGTTCTCCAAGGGTTGCTGCGGCGGCCCCGGCGTCAGGCCGTCAACCGCCAGATCGACCCAGTGCACGACTTCCCCTTCTGTGAGGCCTATGAGGTTGTCCTTGATCTGATGCGCGTCCCAGAAGGACTCGGAATCGTGGACCAGGACATAAGCAGGGTATTTCACTACGCGCGCTTCGCCTGTTTCCGTCGCGCCAACGACGAGCGGCGGCGGACGCACCACCGAGACACAGCCCGCGCCGCCCAGCAGGAGCAGGGCTGCGGTCGCCTTCCAAGGGCTGGCTGACAAGCTGCGGCTCATGGCATGCCTTCCCATATCTCCCGGATAGGTCGGCCGTCCATTCCGGCATTGTTCGGGTCTTTGCCAGCCATTTCAAGGATGGTCGGCAGGAGGTCCACCATCCGGTGCGGCGTTTCAATGATTGCGCCTTTTCGGATTCCTGGCCCGGCAACAAAGAGGGAGTTGTTGGTCGCTTCGCGGAAGGCCATGCCGTGCCGGCTGCCGAGGGTGTCCTCATGCCGGTTGGCCAGGTTGATCTTCGGTTCGAAGACCCAGCCCTTGCTGGCGAACAGCAGGATGCCGGGCTGGCAGGGAACGGGCGAGTCCTGGGTCACGGGGCCGTCCCAGCGAAAGTAGAGGTTCAGGGTGTCCACGCATCCGGGATATTCCGTTCTATACGTGGCTTGCAGCCACTCCGTGCCGGTGTGATAGCTCTCCAGCCAGCGCGGCATGTCGGGCACTTCTTTGCGGAAGGCCTCGCTGTCCAGGTAGCCCAGCGGGTCGCCGCCAGCGATGGGCTCCAGCGGCTGACCAGGCGCGTAGCGGCGCACCGGTTCATACTTGAACTCAAAGAGTCCGTCGGCGTTGAGGCGCGCGCGGATCAGCGCCTGGCGTTCCGTGGTCTTGTGGAGCAGGACGGTATTCTCGTCCACCTTCGCCACGGCGAAGTCCACAGGCCGTTTCGCAGTGTCCTTCAGCGGCCAGCGGCCTTTGGCACTGTACTCGGCAAAGAGCTCCACCGCGTTCACCTCGCGTCCGTCAGCCAGCCCGTAATGGGCCAGTTGCGCGTAGGTGTTGGGGACGGAAAGGTCACCCGAGTCCACGCGCCCCGCCGGCAGGAAGATGCCCACCGCGCCGTCGGAGTCGGACACTGCACCCAGCCGGCCAGCCGGCGCGCCGGGGTAGCTGAACCGATGCCAGGCACCCACCACGTTCATCTGCAAGTGGGCGTGGAAGACCTCGCGTTTCACGTCAAAGCGCTGGTTGACGATGTCATGGCCGCCGGCATGGCCGTGATCAGAGACCAGGATGAAGTAGGTCTTCTCGAACCGGTGCCGGATCTTGAAGCGCTCCATGATCTGGCCGAGGTCTCCATCCATGCGTGCGATGGCCGGGCGCGCGCCGCCAAACTGACCGTGCGGGGTCTGCTCGCTGACGACATCCGTGCCCGGCAACCAGACGAGCATCACCTTGACTTTGGGCGAAGACGCCAGATCCAGCGCAAAGCGCGTCTGCACCTCGTCCATCTGGTTCTTGATGTTGCTGCTGTAGTCGGCCGTGTTTACGGCGCGGTGCAGCCACTCCGCCAGATTCATCTGCAGCACGTTGGCCCGAAGCGGCTCGTAAGGCATCGCCGCGCTGCCGAAACTGTCCGGAAAATAGTCATAGAGCGCCTTCACCCCGCGTGCTTTCACCTCGTTGGCAAAGCGCGTGAAGTAACGGACGCTAAGCCCGTTGATGTAGGTGTCGGCCTCACGGTCGTAGTAGGTCTGCATTTTGACCCCGTGGCGATTGGCGAAGTCGCCGGTGATCATGGATGAGAAACTGGTCAACGTGAGGGAGGGCTGCACGGTGAAGGAGTTGCGCACCCAGGTGCCGTTCTCCAGAAAGAGTTCGCGGAAGTTCGGCATATGGCCCCACTGCGCCATCTCCATCGCGACATCGGGACGCAGCCCATCCGCGTAAATGATGACCACGTTGGCGTCGGGAACAGGGTTAGGCCGCTCCGCTGGTTTGGCCGCCGGTACGGGCCGGGGCGCGGCGGGCTTGTCCAACCCCTCTTTGCGCGTTTCCGCCTCCGTGAAGGCCGGTTTGGGGAGTGGGGGCTCGGGATAGTCCAGGGAGATCCGACAGCGAAAGGCGCCGCGGTTTCGTTGCGGCGCCGGATCGTTAATGCCCAGCCATAGCCTGCCGGCCTGCGGGGACACGCCCTGAAAGTGCGATCCCACAAAGAAGGGGGTGCCGGTCTCGCCTATCCGGCCGATCAGACAGTAGCCGGGATAGCGCCTGTCATTGTGAGCGCGGTCGGGTTCCAGCGGGTAGGGGACGGTCTCGGCGTCGAACAGATAGGCCCCGCGCGCACCGACCGCCTGCCTCTGGTTGCCCTTGACGCGGACCTGCTGCGGGCGTTCGGCTTCTTCTATGAGCAACTTCTGTTTGAGATCGAGGGTGACGCCCGTGGGCGTCCAAGCCTGATTGCCGGGCACAACCAACATCCCTTGCTCTACGGGCTCCAAGGGGTCCACTGTTGCACAGCCGCCGCCGATGAAACCATGGACGCCGGCAACAAGGGTCACGAGGAGGAAGGTCAACGCCTGACAATTCCAAGACAGGTGTCGTTTGTCAGATCGGCCGGTCTTCATGCTGTTACGCCTTTCACTCAGGAACGTGTAATCCGCGCTTGAACGCCTAGTCGCAGCAAAATAAGTAGACGGCTTCTCTGACCGCCTTCGTAACCGCTGCGCGGCTTTTGCCGGTGCGTTTCTGCATGCGGCCCAACCGTTCCATCTGCCTGCCTTGGAGATACGGAAGATCGTTATCGTTATCCCAGAGCTTGGCCCACTGCTGTTGCAGCTTGCCACTGAATATGTGCCAGCAGCCGTAGATCTCAAGTTTGCTCATACCGCGCCTTCCGTTTTTGATGTCAAGGTGTTTACCATCACTTGCGGGCGATGATACGCGGTGTGGCCGTCTTCCGCCATGGGGTGTAACCCTGCTAGAAATTGAGAGTTGAAAGTTGAACGTTGAGAGTTCAAACGCTCAACTCTCAACGCTGAAGTTATCGACAAGGCAGGGACTGGCTGCCGGGCAACCCTAGGCGCGCGCACACGGCAGCGTAAACCAGAAGGTGCTGCCTTGGCCGACTTTGCTTTCGACGCCGATACGGCCGCCGTGGGCTTCGACGGCCAGCTTGCAGAAGGTGAGCCCCAGACCCGTGCCTGTGCGGCTGTTACGGTCTTCGACCTGCCCGAACTTTTCAAAGATGCGCTGGTGGAATTCAGGCGCGATGCCTGGGCCGGCATCAGTGACGGTGACGCGGACCTCACTGGGAGACGACGTGACGGTGACGCGGACGTCGCCGCCGGACGGGGTGTACCGGAGGGCGTTGCTGAGCAGGTTCTGGAGTACCCGGCGGATCAGGACGACGTCGGCCGTGACGGTGAGGGACGCTTCCGGCGCGTCGAGCGTCACCGTGCGGCTGCCGGGCAAGGGCCGGGGTGTGGCCACCAGCAGGGTGCGGATGAGTGCGGCAAAGTCACACGGCGCGCGTTGGAGTTTCATCTCGCCTGACTCCATCTTGTTGACATCGAGGATGGAGCTGATCATAGAGTTCAGATCCTCGATGCTGAGGCGGGCAAGCGTGACGAATTCGCGGGTGTTGGCGGAAATGTTTTTGACCTCTTGGTTTTCCAGGACATCCAGCAGGCAGAAGAGGACCGAAAGCGGGGTGCGCAGATCGTGGACAACCATGTGGGTGAGGTCGACGCGAAGTTTTTCCAGTTGCCGCAAGTGCAGATGGGTTTGAACACGGGCATAGACTTCTTCAAACTGAAACGGCTTCGTCACGTAGTCGACTCCGCCCACGCCGAACGCTTTCACCTTGTCGATCGTTGCGCTCAGCGCGCTGATGAAAATGACAGGGACATCTTTCAGCTTCGCGTCGGCTTTGAGCTGCTCGCAGACTTCGTAGCCATTCATTTCCGGCATGGCGATGTCGAGCAGGATCAGGTCTGGCGGTTCCGCACGGGCAGCCTGCAGCGCCAGCTTGCCGCTGGGCACCGGCCGCGGGTTGTAACCGCGCGCCGCGAGCATTCTTACCAGCAGCAGCACATTGGCGGGCGTGTCGTCTACGATCAGGATGTTCGGGACATGCGGTTCTCGG
>CAZXVN010000540.1:0-6576 GCA_964643945.1 uncultured Lentisphaeraceae bacterium
CGCACCACCAGACAGCGTTTGCCGCGCTGATGTTCGCCGAAGTCGACCACGCCTTCAATACGGGAGATTTCCGCCGCATCTTTAGGCTGCCGAGCTTCGAACAGCTCCGCCACACGCGGCAACCCGCCGGTGATGTCGCGCGTCTTCGCCTCTTTACGCGGCGTCTTCGCGATCAACCTGCCGGGCGAAACTTTCGCGCCCTCCTTCACCATGACAATCGCGCCCGCCGGGATGTGGTAGAAGCCGAGAATCTCGCTCGTCTTCGGATCGGTGACGATGATCTGCGGATGCAGTTCTTCCTTGGTTTCGAGCACAAGCAACGTCGTCGCGCCGGACGTGGCGTCCTTATCGCTACGAACCGACACGTCGTCCACAAAGTCCTGAAACGAAACCACACCGTGCTTTTCAGCCAGAATCGGCACCGAATGCGGGTCCCACACAGCCACGCGCTGTCCACCCTTGACGGCCGAGCCGTTTTCGGCGAGCAGCACCGTGCCCATCTGCAGGTTATAGGTGTCGATCTCGATGTCGTTCGCGTCCACGATCTCGATCGTGCCGTTCTTATTGAGAACCACGGTGTTGCCTTCATCGTTACGCACGATGCGCAGATCAACGTATTTGATGAAGCCCGCGTTCTTAAGAACGATCTCCGGTATCTTGGTGACCGTCGACGCCGTACCACCGATGTGGAACGTGCGCATCGTCAACTGCGTCCCCGGCTCGCCGATGGACTGCGCCGCGATGATGCCAACCGCCACGCCGATCTCGACCGGCTTGCCGGTCGAAAGGTCGCGGCCATAGCACTTCGCGCACATACCGTGAGGCGAATCGCAGGTCAGGCCGCTGCGTATCCAGACGCGCTCGACACCCGCGTCCTCCAACAGCTTACACGCGGCATCGTCAATCTCGGCGTTTGTAGAAACCAGCACCTCGCCGGTAATGGGATGACGGATCTCGTACAACGCCGTGCGTCCGAGCACACGGGTGCGCAGATGGATCAGCGTCTCGTCACCCTCTTCCACAGCCTCCACCTCGATGCCGTTCACGGTGTTGCAGTCCTGAATCGTGATGATCACGTCTTGCGAAACGTCGACCAGCTTACGCGTCAGATAACCCGCGTCGGCCGTCTTCAGTGCGGTGTCGGCTAAACCTTTACGCGCACCGTGCGTGGAAATAAAGTATTCCAAGACGCTCAGCCCTTCCCGGAACGACGCCGTGATCGGACGCTCGATAATCTCGCCGGAGGGATTGGCCATCAGGCCACGCATGCCGGCAAGTTGACGGATCTGCAGTTTCGAGCCGCGCGACTTGGAGTCCACCATCATGTACACCGGATTGGTCTCGGTAGGGTTCGGATTCGTCTCGGTGATGTTTCGGTCGATCGTCTTATACAGTTCGTCGGACACCTTCTCGGTAGCCGCCGTCCAGATATCGATGATCTTGTTGTGCCGCTCACCGTCGGTGATAACGCCCGTCTGGAATTGCCCGTCGACCTTCTCGACCTCATTGTAGGCATGCTGGATAATCTCGTCCTTTATTTTCGGACGGATCATATCCTTGAGTCCCATGGAGACACCGGCGAGACAGGCGTGTTTGAAACCCAGCGTCTTCAGCTCATCCAACGCCCTCACTGTGCGGGCATGCCCCGCGACCTGATGGCAGTGGAGAATAAGGTCGCCGAGTTTACCCTTGTCAATCTTGTCGTTGATGAAACCGAGTTCGACCGGCCACGTCTCATTAAAGATCACACGGCCGGCGGTCGTCTCGATCACGCGCACCTCAGGGGTGCCAAACCGACGGCTGGTGGCGCCAAAATCCGGATTGCGGAAACGGATGCGCGAATGATACGTAATGGCACCTTCCGCCAATGCGAAATCCACCTCGGCCGTGTTGTTGAAGAGCGGCAGGTGCTCGTCCCCGGCAGGCGTCTTGCCCGCGATTCTGTTCGCGAGTTTATCGGTCTGACTCGGAACCGTCAAATAGTAGATGCCCAGCGCGATGTCCTGCGTCGGCGTCATGATCGATTTGCCGGAAGCGGGCGAGAAGATCGAGTTCGAGGACATCATCAGCAGGCGGCTCTCCAGCTGCGCCTCGACCGACAACGGAACATGCACAGCCATCTGGTCGCCGTCGAAGTCCGCGTTAAACGCCGTACACACCATCGGGTGGATACGGATCGCCTCGCCTTCGATCAGCACCGGCTCGAAACTCTGGATCGAGAGACGATGCAACGTCGGGGCGCGGTTCAGCATCACCGTCTTGCCCTTGGTGACCTCTTCCAGAATATCCCAAACCTGCTCGTCGTGACGCTCGATCATCTTGCGCGCCGTACGGACGGTATGGCAGATGCCCTTCTCCTTTAGGCGACGGATGATGAACGGCTCGAACAGCGTCAGAGCCATCTTCTTCGGCAGACCGCACTGCGTGATCTTCAGCTCAGGGCCGACCACGATCACGGAGCGTCCGGAGTAGTCCACACGCTTGCCGAGCAGGTTCTGGCGGAAACGGCCGGTCTTGCCCTTGAGCATGTCGCTGAGAGACTTGAGCGGACGGTTGCCCGCGCCTGCCACGGCGCGGCCATGACGCCCGTTGTCAAACACCGCATCGACCGCCTCCTGCAGCATGCGCTTCTCATTGCGGATAATCACATCCGGCGTCTTGAGCGCGAGCAGGTTCTTCAGGCGGTTGTTACGGTTGATCACGCGGCGATACAGATCATTGAGATCCGAGGTCGCGAAACGTCCGCCCTCAAGGGGAACCAGCGGCCGCAACTCCGGCGGGATGACGGGGAGACAGTCCAGAACCATCCATTCCGGATGAGCACCGCTCACGCGGAAACCGTCCGCAATTTTCATGCGCTTCGTGATCTTTTTGCGGGTCTGCTTGCTGCGGGTGTTTTCGATCTGCTCTTCCAAGTCCTGCATGAGCTGAACGAGATCAACCCTGTTGAGCATGCGACGCACCGCCTCGGCGCCCATCATGGCTTCGAAGTTCTCGCCATACTTCTCCAGCGCCTCATAATATTCGGGCTCGGAAAGCAACTGCATGTACTTAAGCGGGGTGTCACCCGGATCGATCACCATGTAGTCTTCGTAGTACAGTACGCGCTCCAGATCGCTGGCGGTCTTGTCCAAGATCAGTCCGATACGGCTCGGGCTGCACTTGAAAAACCAGATATGCGAGACAGGCACGGCCAACTCGATATGACCCATACGCTGACGGCGCACGCGCGAAACCGTCACTTCTACGCCGCAACGGTCGCAGACCACGCCCTTGTGCTTGATCCGCTTGTACTTGCCGCAGGCGCACTCCCAATCGCGCGTAGGGCCGAAAATCCGCTCGCAGAACAGCCCGTCGCGCTCTGGACGGTAGGTCCGGTAGTTGATGGTCTCGGGATTGCGGACTTCGCCATGGCTCCAAGAACGGATGGTCTCAGGCGACGCAAGCGTAATGCTCACGGCATCGTAATGCCCACCTGCATCAAACATCCCACAAAACATCTCTCTTGCTGCATAAGGATTCATTGTGAACCTCCTGTCTGGTCGCCTTAGATTCTCGTGAAATCGGCAATCGGCCGAGCCGTCTCACCGCCCAGCAATTTCATGTCGAGACACAAACCGCGCAACTCGTGCATCAGCACGGAGAACGACTCCGGCATACCGGCATCGAGTGTGTTCTGTCCCTTCACGATCGCCTCGTAAATCCGGGTCCGTCCGCCGACATCATCGGACTTGACGGTCAGCAGCTCTTGCAACGCGTACGCCACGCCGTAAGCCTCAAGCGCCCAGACCTCCATTTCGCCCATACGCTGACCCCCATACTGAGCCTTGCCGCCCAGCGGTTGCTGAGTCACCAGCGAATACGGGCCGGTGGCACGCGCATGGATCTTGTCGGTCACCAAATGGTGCAGCTTCAACATGTAAATCTGGCCGACCACTACGCGCTGATCGAAAGGATCACCCGTACGTCCGTCGTAAAGCACGGTCTTGCCGTCCTCGCACAGCCACGCGTTACCGCCAATCTCTTTCTCCTGCGCCTTGCGAGCCTGGCGGAGAAGCTTGTCGATCTCTTCCTCGCGCGTGCCGTCGAACACCGGCGTCGCCGCATAGAATCCGAGCACCTTGCAGGCCACGCCGAGATACGTCTCGAACAACTGCCCCAGGTTCATGCGGGAAGGCACGCCGAGGGGGTTCAGCACGATGTCGATCGGCGTACCGTCCGGCAGGAAGGGCATGTCGCAGTCGGGCACGATCTTCGCGACCACACCCTTGTTGCCGTGGCGGCCCGCGAGCTTGTCACCCACCGAAAGGTTTTTCTTTTCGGCAATGTAGACGCGCACCTGTTTGATCACACCGCCCTCATCGATGATTCCGTCCAGCTCGTGACCGAAGTCGCTGCCGCCCTGCAAGCTGAGTTCCGTGAACTTGGAACGGTACCCGTTGATGATCTCTTCGATCTTCTGCTGCACGGGGCTGTTCTCAATCTGGATGTGATCGTGCGCTTTGGCCAGCTTGGCCAGCAGCGTCTTGGTGATCTTGCGATTGGCGGGAATGATGATCTCGCTCGTCTCCGCATCCACCACATCCAACGGGATCTTCTCGCCCAACAGGATGTTGCTCAACGCGGTGGTCAACTCCTCCTCCAACGCGGCTTGCTTCTTCTTGCGCTCAACCTCGACGTCGCGGATTTCTTTCTTGTCTACCGGCGAAGCGGCAAGCGACAAGAACGGACGACGGGCATCCTGCTGAGAGGTGACCTTGACGTCCATCACAATGCCATAGACACCGCTTGGGACAGTCAGCGACGTGTCGCGCACGTCCGCCGCCTTCTCGCCAAAGATCGCACGCAGCAGGCGCTCTTCCGGCGCCAGTTCCGTCTCGCTCTTGGGCGTGATCTTGCCGACCAGGATATCGCCTGGACGCACTTCCGCACCCACGCGTACCACGCCGTCCATGCCGAGGTTTTTCAGCGCATCCTCGCCCACGTTCGGAATATCACGGGTGATCTCTTCCGGCCCCAGCTTGGTATCGCGGGCGCCGACCTCGAAGTCCTGAATGTGGATGGAGGTGAACACATCGTCGCGCACCACCTTTTCGCTCACCAGAATCGCGTCTTCGAAGTTGTAGCCGGTCCACGGCATGAAAGCCACCAGCATGTTCTTGCCCAATGAAAGCTCGCCCTGCTGCGTCGCCGGTCCGTCCGCTAACACGTCACCGTTTTTCACCGACTGGCCGACCTTGACGATCGGCTTCTGGTTGAAGCAGGTGCCGGCATTGCAACGGCGGAACTTCTGTAGCGCATAGCGGTAAACACCCTTGGCATTCTCGCTCTTCTTCGCTTTGCCCGTAGGCATTCTGCCGTCTGGGGTCACGATGATTTCGGTCGCGGAAACATAAGCCGCGATGCCGTCGCCCTCGGCCAGCACGGTCACGCAGGAGTCTGAGGCCGCACGCAGTTCGAGGCCGGTCGCCACATACGGACGTTCAACCTTCAGCAAGGGCACCGCCTGCCGCATCATGTTCGCACCCATCAACGCACGGTTGGCGTCGTCGTGCTCGAGGAACGGGATCAGGCCGGCGGCGATCGACACCACCTGCATCGGCGAGACGTCCATGTACTGCACGCGCGAACGGTCCACATCTTCGAACTCGGTCTTGTAACGGCAGGTGACGCGCTCGGAGGCGAAACTGCCGTCAGCCTTTCGCTCAGAGTTGGCCTGAGCGATAATGAAGTTTTCTTCCTTGTCCGCCGAGAGGTAGTGCACCTCGTTCGTCACCTTGCCGTTGTGAACCAAACGGTACGGACTCTCGATGAAGCCATAAGCATTGATGCGGGCATAAATGCCGAGCGAAGAGATCAGCCCGATGTTCGGACCTTCGGGCGTCTCGATCGGGCAGATACGCCCATAGTGCGACGAGTGAACGTCGCGGACTTCGAAGCCTGCGCGCTCACGGCTCAGACCACCGGGCCCCAGGGCTGAGAGACGGCGCTTGTGCGCGAGACCACTCAGCGGGTTGGTCTGATCCATAAACTGACTCAACTGGCTGCGGCCGAAGAAATCCTGAACCACAGCGGAGAGCGACTTGCTGTTCACCAGACGGGCCGGCGCGAGCACGCCACTCGCGGGATCGAACAACGTCATGCGCTCGCGGATCAACCGTTCCGTGCGGGCCAAGCCCACGCGGCACTGGTTCTCGAGCAACTCGCCCGCCGTACGGATGCGGCGGCTGCCCAGATGGTCGATGTCGTCGACCTGATCCTGTCCGGTGTAAATGCGGAGCAGCAGACGGATGGCTTCGATCACGTCGACGCCGCTCTCATGGAGCGTGCGCAGATCGTCGGCGACCTTGTCGGACAAGCCCAGCTTCTGATTGATCTTGTGGCGGCCCACTTTCCCCAGATCGTAACGCCGCGGCTCGAAGAACAGCCGCTTGAGCAACGTCTTGGCGTTGGACGAGGTGGCGGGGTCGCCCGGACGCAGGCGCTTGTAGATGTCCTTCAGCGCATCCTCTTCCGAGTGAATGCCGGACTTCGCGTCCTCGCGCAGCGTCTTGATCAACACGCCTTCGTCGACCG
>CAZXVN010000541.1:0-7524 GCA_964643945.1 uncultured Lentisphaeraceae bacterium
AGATGTGTATAAGAGACAGGATCAAGCCTATCTGACCCGGGTGAAACCCACCGTCGAGAACATGAACGATGTCTCGAAATACGAGTTCTTCGCCGGCAACCAGCCGGATGGCGAGGCCGGCTGGACCAGCGACTTCACGAAAATCAAGCCTGTCGCCGAGTGGCGCGACCATGCGGGCTGCGTCACACTGACCTACAACGCGCCGCTCAAGAAATACCTGATGTGCGTGACGGACGGCGGCAATACGGTGTCGCGCTACAACACCTATCTGCTGGAGTCGGACCGAATCACGGGCCCTTGGAAGCTGGCCGCCTACCTCAACCACTTCGGCGAGCAGGCCTACTTCGTGAACATCCCGTCGAAGTTCATCGGCAGCGACGGGCGCACGCTCTGGCTCTGCTACTCCGCCAACTTCAGCTCCGGCTGGGGCGGCATCACCTTCGAATCCCGGCCGGCCGGCAGCCGCTACACGATGTGCCTGCAGGAGGTGCGCCTGCTCGCCCCGACTGATCCGGTGATCCCGCCGAGAAAGTGAAGTGGCTGCTCTTCGCGGCAAGCGAGGTCAAGCCCGGCATACAGAACAGCGGCCTGGCATTTTTGGTGATAATATGGTCCTGCAGGCCGATACAAAGGTGCCGGTCTGGGGCTGGGCGGAACCCGTACAACAAGGAAGAATTGCCGGTATCACCTTTTAGAACAGACAACTGGTAACATCACAAAGAGACGACTATGAAGCACATGAAAACGGGTCAGCTATTGATTGTTAGCGTATTGGCATTTGGCGCACAGGCTGAGGAGACGAAGCCCTGTCCGCCGCCGCCCATGTTGCCGGGAGACCGTATTGATACTCCCGGGAATTTCAACCCGATTGTGCCGGGTTATTTTGCAGACCCGACGATTAAGAAGTTCGGCGACATTTATTACCTGTATGCAACGACCGACGGTAACAACGGCGGGCGCGGTCCTGCAACGGTCTGGGTCTCGAGGAACTTTGTTGACTGGTATTGTGTGCCGATGAACTGGCCCCATACGGCTTTCTATTGGGCGCCTGATGTGATCGCCCGTGATGGCAAGTATTACCTTTATTACAACCAGCCGTGCCAGGTGTTCGGAGGAGAAGGGCCTTCTCCGATCGGCCCCTGGAAAGCCATGAAGGACGGCGACAATGTGTTGATCCCGGACCGGTTCGTCAAGGAGGCCATCACGCTGGACTTTCAGTCGTTTGAGGACAAGGACGGAAAGACATACAGCTATTTCGGCACCTGGGGAATTTTTGCCAACAGCGGCTGCGGCGCGGCGCTGGTCAACCCGGACATGCGCACGTTTACCAAGCTGGGCCTCATCCCAAACACGCAGGCCAAGGCCTTTTTTGAGGCGCCTTTCATGCTCGAACGTGACGGGGCCTACTACTTCATGTATTCGTCCGATTCCTGCCACACCGAGACGTATAAGGTTCAGTATGCCACGAGCGACAAGCCGTTTGGCAATCTTTTCGTGTTCGGCAAGAACAACCCCATCCTGCAATCCAGCGACGACCGCACGATCGACGGGCCGGGGCACCACTCCATGCTGCGTGAAGGCAATGATTATTACATGATCTACCATCTGCATGATATCCCGCGCACGCCGAACGGCATGCACCGCCAGCTCTGCGCTGACAAGATGGTGTTTGGCGCCGAGAAAGGGGTGATCGAGCAGATCATTCCCACGCACAAGGGAATCGGCGTGCTCGGCTCCCCGGCAAAGCGCGAGATGAACCTCCTCTTCTGCAAGCCGGTAACGGCTTCGTCTTTCTATACGGATGTCACGCGCAAGAACCCATACGATAAAACTCAAAATAACCAGTACAAGCCCTCTTATGCGGTCGATGACAACAACGCGACGCTCTGGCGCCCTGCGTCAAACAAGATGGAGACCGAATGGCTGGTGGTTGACATGGAGAAGCCCGAAACGATCAGGCGCGTCGAAACCCAGTTTGAATACGCAACGTGGTACTACCAGTATACAATCGAATATTCAACGGACGGCCAAAACTGGAAGACGTTTGCAGACCGGAGCGCAAATTACCGGTGGGGTTCACCGATGATTGATGTGCAGGAGAAAGCGGTCAAGGCGCGTTACCTGCGTTTAAAGATACTGAACACCGAATGGCCCGGCTTCTCCGGCGCGGTCTGGAACATCAAGGCGTTTGCCGACGCGCCCCAAAATCCGCTTGCCGAAATGGCTGACAAGGCGTTCGCTGATTTCATTCTTCCGACGTACAAGGACGGCAAGCCCGGGCAGACAGCACAAGGTTTCCAGGGCGCGCCTTACGTCAAGCCAGTCGGTCTGCTCGTTGACATATCCGCAGATGAGTTCGCGGTCGGTGCGAGCGTGGCCGAGTGGAAAAACAAGGGTAAAGCCGGCGGATCGTTTAAAGCCGATCTTAAAAGCCAGCCCACGGTTGAGATGGCCGCAGGCTGCAGGGCTGTCAAGTTTGACGGTCAACAGTGGCTCGATGCGACGTTCACTTCACCGCGCTCATTGGCCGGATCAGGCAGTTTCACGGCAGCGGCCTGGGTTTGCAATCCGGAGTTTGCGGATGTGGAGTGCGTGATGCGCTGGGGCGGCCGTAGCGGCCCGGAGGGCAATATGTCGCAACTGAACTATGGATCCAATGACCGCGCGGGTGCAGTCGGGCACGCCGGATTTCCGGATATGGGCTTTGGCAGTATGAAGCCGCAGGCCGGCGTCTGGAATCACATCGCAGCCGTTTATGACGGCGTTGTAGAGAAAATATATGTCAACGGCAAGTTGGCGAATTCCAGCCCGAAGATGTTGCTGGTCACACAAGATCAGCCGCTGTTTGTCGGCGCGTCCGATGCCGGCGCTGACCCGCTTTCAGGGTTTATTGCCTCGGCAAAACTTTATGACACGCCGCTAGATTCAGAAGAGATCGCCCGCCTTGCGGCTCAAAAGCCGCTGCCTGAAGTTGCCTGCAATGTCAATGCCGCCAGACTCTCTGTGGGCACAACCGAGAGCTGGCCGTCCGACGGCTACCTTGGCGGTGCGTTGAAGGGCAATGACGGAAAACCGTTGGAAGTCGCCTACATCAACGGACGCACAGCCGTGCGTTGCTGCGGTGCGACCATTGAAAAAGACCTGCCGGATATCAGGAACATACCGGCCTGCACAAGGATCAGCACGGTGAACCTGTGTACATCAGAGAAATCGAAGTGGTTCCTGCGTATTGCAAGAACCGGAATGGCCCCGCGTCTTTATGATGGCAACGGTGCGGTTTCAGAAGAGCAGGCCAAGAATGATGTTGAAGCAAAGAAGCTTCTCGACGATCAAGGCTGTGAGGACACGGCATGGTACTCGGCACTGTCAGTCTTCAACCGAAAACTCACTGAGGGGGAGATGGATTCCGTCCACGCAGGGTGGAAGAGCAGATGGATTCGTCCCGAACTTCCGACCTTTGCAGAGGCGCCTCGCGCCGTGCTGCCGTCCCTGGTCGTGATGCGCGCCGAACAGGGCAAGTCTCCTTATGGTGCGGTTGAGTATCTGATCGAGGAAACGACAGGCGCTGCCGGCGGGCATTCAAGCGGCTGGACGAAGCAGCAGGACTTTCTCTGCAACGGGCTCGAGTCCAACAAAACTTACGCTTATACGATCCGGCTTCGCGATAAGTACGGCAATGTCAGCGGGCTGTCAAAACCTGCAGAGGTCTTGACCACACTTGGAAAGATGAACACGTGCACGATGAACTTTTCGCAGAATCGTGACTTCCTGAAAGAAGGTGTACAAGGCACGCAGTGGGACGGAACGCTCTCCGACCCGTTACGCAACCCGGAGGTCATGGCGATCAAGGGCGGTAAGCTCCGCCTGCAATCCAAGAACACCAAGTGGGACGGCGATGCTCCCAACGGAATCTTCATCTACAAGAATGTTCAAGGAGATTTTATCGCTATAGCAGAGGTCGCGGCGTATCCAGGCTGGCGCGGGAACGGGAGTATCCTTGGCAATAACGATGCCGGACTGATGGTGCGTGTGCCTGACGTGGATGATGCAGACAAGGGCGAAGACTTTCTCCAGTTGGATATGTTCCTGGCCTGGGGCGTCGGAAACATATGGACGAGCTTTGATGCGGAGCGCGGACGGCCGCAGGAAGGAAACCGGACAGGCGACAAGGCCAACGGCTTCCTGATGATCGAGCGCCGGGGAGAGAAGTTCTACATGCGCACCAGCCCGGATGGCAAGAACTGGGCTGACATGCCGCGTTTGCCGATTGTGCGTGCTGATATCGGGAAAGTGTCGACATTGCAGGTTGGATTCGCCCACGCCAGTTACGGTGATCAATCCTCGTGGATCGAGTTCAAGAGCCTTGAGATTGTAACGCCGGGAAATTCGGATAACGGAAGTTCCGCGCTGATTGGCGCGGGAATGGTGTTCGTGTCGATTTCCGCCTGTGGGCAGGAGGCAGCGGAGATTCGTCAAATGTGTTTATTGCAGGATTTTTCCGTGGATCTATAGCAAGCAATTACATCGGACTTCACGATGATGATATTGCCAAACTGTGGCGAGGACTCATCTGCCACAGTCATGATGAGGGCGTGAAAAACGCGTTGCCGTATGCACTGATGTGGAACGGTTTGTGACCGTCGCAGAGGAACATGTGGGAAACAGAAGCAACCGCTCAACAGCTTGTTCTGCAGGTAAGGAGAGAGAAATCATGACCAGTCGCGACAGAGTATTGTCGGCCTTCCGACACGAGGAACCGGACATAGTCCCTCGTTGGTGCGGCGCTAGCGTAGAGTTTTGGGAGAAAGCCAAGCAGTTCTTAGATCTTGATGATGAGGCCCTGCGGGTTCGGTTCGGCGACGATTTCCGTCGGGTGTTCGCTCCTTATGTCGAAACAGTTGCATTAGTTGGTGGCCTCTCCAATCGTACACCCTTTGGGATTGAACGACATGGCTTTGGGTATGGGCAACCTACATCTCACCCCCTGGCCACCGCTTCGCTGAAGGATCTGCATGAGTATCCATGGCCTGATCCTTCGCGTGTGGATGTCTCGAAGCTCAGAGATGAAGCAGACGCTTGGGGCGGAGAGTACGCCGTTCTCGGAGGCGACTGGTCTCCCTTCTGGCACGATGCCATTGACCTCCTGGGCATGGAGGCGCTTTATCTGAGGATGTACGATGAACCGGAATTCGTCGATGCGTTGTTGGATCGGATCGTAAGCTACTACGAGGCATCGAGCCGGCGCGTTTTCGAAGAAGCTGCTGATGTGATCGACATCTTCTTCATCGGGAACGATTTTGGCTCACAAACGGGACCGCTGCTGGGACCGGAGCAGTTCCAACGTTTCTTGCTGCCGCATTTGCAACGCCTGATCAATCTGGGGCACGACTACGGCTTGTTGGTTCAGCTACATTGCTGCGGTGGCTTTGAGCCGCTCCTCCCGTCCATGATTGCATCAGGACTGGATGCTGTTCACGCAATCCAGCCCTGCTGTCATGGCATGGACTTACGGTCACTCAAACAGCACTATGGTGACAAGATCGTGTTCAATGGTTGCATTGACTCTCATCATGTGCTGATAGAAGGAGACTCCGCTGAGTTCGTCCGTCAACAAACGCTTGACGTCCTGAGCATCATGGCCCCAGGTGGAGGATACATAGCTGGCGCGAGTCATGACTCCATCCTTGAAGAAACACCAGTGGAAAATGTGCTGGCCATGTTTGATGCCGTTGAGGAATTCTGCCGGTAGATTTCCCGCGTGCGCATTGAAGATTGTTGGGCGCGCACGGTTCTGGTTTAGTGCCCCTGAAGACAGCCATACAGATGAAAAAGCCTTTAGTCATGATCATGCTCCTGGCCGCGCTCCCCGGCCTTCAGGGCGGCGAAGGCCCAAAGGCCGCGGCCGAACCTGCGACAATCGGCGGGATTCTATCCCAAATCAGCGAGGCCGAGATCCTGGCCACGGCCCGTGACCTCCAGGGTTTCGACACCCGGAAAGAAGGCTCACCGGGGAACGCCGGCGCCGCGGCATACCTCTTCAAGCGGTTCTCGGCCATCCCCGGGCTGGCCGTCGCCTGTCAGGGCGGGGCGCAGAGCAACGTCGTCGCCACGCTGGAGGGCGCCGGCACGTCATCAAACGCGGTCTATATCGCGGGCGCGCATTACGACAGCACGTCGGGCACGCCCGGCCCTGCGCCCGGCGCCACGGACAACGCCTGCGGGGTGGGCATCGTCCTTGAGCTGGCCCGGGTCATGAGCCGTTACACATACAAGAGCGCCCTGAAATTCGCGGTCTGGAACTCGGAGGAGACCGGAGGCCGGGGAAGCCGGGCCTACGCCGGAGAGGCGGCGCTGAACCACGAACACATCGCGCTCTACCTCAACTTCGACTCGTCGGGATATGACCCGTCCAACAGGCTCGTTCTGGACATCGTCTGCAACGGCAAGTCGTCGGATGTCGCCGACCTCATGGAAAAGGACAACATCCTCTATGGGCTCGGCTTTACCGTCACGCGCAACGCCCACGCCTGTTTCAGCGACCACACGCCGTTCTGGGAAAAAGGGTTCCGGAGCGTGATGACGCACAGCGAAGGGCACGGGCCAGCCCATACCGACGGCGACACCGCAGACAAGATATCGTCGCCGTATGCCAAGAAGAACGCGCAGCTGGGCATAGCTGTTCTCGCAGAGCTGGCCGGACTCTCGACGAGCCGTTAGCTTTGGCGTTCAGTTGAACGGTGTGACTGAACGGCATCCGGCCATCCCGCGCATGACGTTGTCGAATCAGGTGTGATGATCAGCACCCCGCCATAGCCCGTCCCGCAGGGTTCGTGAAACGGTCAATTGTTCTGCAATAAGCCAGTTCTCATGAATCAGCACCCACTGATTTTCTGCTGGGGAAGAAGCGTCTGGACATCAACCCTGAACCCGGCCGCAAGAAGCATCTCCCTGTGCATGACCGCCAGATCCCGCTCCTCGACCTGGACAATGGCCCGCCCCTTGCATTCGGCCTCTGCCATGAGTTTGGCAGCCAACTCAGGCGAGTACCCGAAAACCTTCATCAGCGTTTCCACGGCACGCTCGCCCAAACCGTGTTCGCCTTTGTGCAGCACGACCTGCAGCTGCGCGTCTCCTCTGACCTCCGGAGCCGCCGTCTTCTCACGCGCCTCAAGCATCACCCGGACCTCGGGATGCTCTTTCAGCATGGCCTCCAGGTGCCGCGCCGCACGCGGGTCGAACGGACAGGCCTCGGTGGCGCGGCCGTAACTGTCGGCCGCCTCGGCCCACCGCCCCTGCCCCTGCAGCGAGACCCCTAGGTTCTTGTGCGCGTTGTGGCGCAGCGGCTCGGTCCGGATGGCTTCGCGGCAGTGGGGTTCGGCCTCGGCGTAAAGTCCGAGCTGGTTGAGGTTGTACGCCAGGTTGTTGTTCGAGAAATACCAGTGGTGCGGCAACGGCGGACGCAGGGCGCAGGCCTCACGGTAAAAGCGGACCGCCTCAGAAAAGTCCGCCCGCTGCTCGAACATG
>CAZXVN010000542.1:0-14235 GCA_964643945.1 uncultured Lentisphaeraceae bacterium
AATGAAGGGATGCTGCGTCTGCAGGCCAGTTACGACTCCTGGCCGGGCGCGGTGCGGGGCGCGGACGGACGGCTGTTCTTCGCGATGCAGTCCGGCCTGGCGGTTGTGTATGCGGCCCAAGTCAAGGCGGATCAGGAACCGCCGCCTGTCCTGATCGAGCAGGTCAAGGTCAACGGCAAGACCGTGGCGGCTTACGGGGCGGCAGGGGGTCCGGCGGGCACGGAGGCTGCCGCGCCCGCCGAGCTGGGCCGGGACGGCGTACACCTGCGGCTGGCGCCCGGCCGGCGGCAGGTCGAGTTCGCCTTTACGGCGCTGGGGTTCAATATGCCGGAAGCCCTCGGCTTCAGGTACCGGCTGCAAGGTTTTGACACGGAGTGGAACGAGGCCGGCACGCGGCGGTCGGCCACCTATAGCCAGCTCCCGCCCGGGCATTACCGCTTCGAGGTGACCGCCTGCAGCAGCGACGGCCTCTGGAACAAGACGGGCGCGGCGCTGGAGCTGACCGCCGAGCCCTTCTGGTGGGAGACGTCCTGGTTCTTCCTGGCCAGTCTGACAGGCTTTGCGGCGTGTGTCGGAGGGGTGACGTGGGCGGCTGTGCGGCTGCGCAACCGGCGCCGCATCGAGAAGATGGAGCGGCTTCACGCGCTCGACCAGGAGCGTTCACGCATTGCGCGAGACATCCACGACGAACTGGGGTCCTACCTGACCCGCATCGCCTGGCTGAGCGAACTGGCCGGCACGGACAAGGAGCTGCCCGACCAGGTCGAGATCCATTCCGGCAAGATCGGCGGCTATGCCCGTCAGATGGTCCGGTCTTTGGACGAGATCGTCTGGGCCGTGAACCCGCGCAACGACACGCTGCAAAGTCTGGCGCAGTACCTCACCTACATGGCGCACGAATATCTCAGCCCCACTTCGGTCAACTGCCGCCTGGATATTCAGCCGGACCTGCCCGAGGTATCGCTTTCCTCAGCGACCCGGCGCGATCTGCTGCTGATCGCCAAAGAGGCGCTCCACAACATTCTCAAGCACGCCGCGGCAGGCGAGGCGCGCATCGGGCTTTCGGTCACGGACGGCGTGCTGACCTTGGCGGTGGAGGACAACGGGCGGGGCTTCGATCCCGCGGCCCCTTTGTCCGGCCGCGCGGGGCACGGGCTGGAAAACCTGCGGCAGCGGATCGTGAACCTGGGCGGCGGGTTCCGGTGCGACAGCGCTCCGGGCCAAGGGACACGGCTGACTTTCACCCTCAAGCTGCCGGAGCCGGATTAAGCAAAGGAGAGCACAAACATGCGCTTGCCGCCATCCAGCGTCCGGGCTCATACTTTAACGCGTATGAATACAGGACAACAGGCCGCGCCGGTCAAGATCGCCCTTGTGGAGGATGACAAGGAGCTGCGCACCGGCCTGGCCGGGTACCTCAGGCGCTTTCCGGAATTCGTGCCGGTGGCCGCTTTCGGAGACGGCGAAACGGCTCTTGCGGAGCTGCCTCGGCTCAAGCCGGAAGTGGTGGTCATGGACATCAACCTTCCCGGCATGGACGGCATCGAGTGCGTGCGGGGCCTGAAGGAGGCGCTGCCCGGCGCGCTGTTCATGATGCTGACGGTCTACGAGGACAACGACCGGCTGTTCGACTCTCTGCTGGCCGGCGCCAGCGGGTATCTCCTCAAGCGCGCCGCGCCCTCCGAAATCGCCGCCGCCATCCGCGACCTCCGCAGCGGCGGCTCGCCCATGACCCCGCAGATCGCCCGGCGGGTCGTGCAGCACTACCAGCAGAAACAAGCCAAAGGCTTGCCCGAGGAGGAGTCCGGCGAGTTGAGTCAGCGCCAGCAGGATTTTTTGGACCAGCTGGCCAAAGGCTACCGCTACAAGGAGATCGCCGACAATCTGGGGATCGGCATGGACGGGGTGCGCAGCTATATCCGCCGCATCTATGAGAAGCTCCACGTGCATTCCCGCACCGAGGCGGTCGTCAAGTATCTCGGCCGTTAGGAGCGCCGAACAACGAACGCCGAACCAAGAACCAACACCTCCAATAAAAAACAAGTTGTTTCACCACGAAGACACGAAGAGCACGAAGTTTTTAGAGATGGATCAATTTTTCCCTTCGTGTTCTTCGTGACCTTCGGTGAGGATTCTGGGTTGCGGGCAGTGCCAGCGTTAGAGGTGAGCCCACGGTATCGCCGTGATGTTGTCGCTGATCTGGACGGCATGCGGACAACGGCAGATCAGCCAGCCTTGCGTCGCTTGTTTCGGATGCTCATGGATGAATGTTTTGAGGTGCCTGGCGTCTCCAGGGGATGGCCGTTCAGTCCATTTGACTTCGATGGGGATCAGTTTGCCGTCGGTCTCGATGACATAGTCGACCTCAGCCCCGTCTTCGGTCCGGAGAAAATGGAGTCTGCCGCGCTGATTGTATTGCAGGCGCTTCCATAGCTCGATGCCGACCCACTGTTCAAACAGCGGCCCGGCCAGGGCACTGACAATGTCCGCGCCGGGGGTCAGTCCGGCTGCGGCATTCCTGATCCCGAGGTCAAAGAAGCAGAATCGGGGCGTGGACAAGAGGTTGCGCCGGGCACTGCCGCTGAAGGCGGGTATCGTAAAGCCTATGAACATGTCCTCCAGCAACTGGTAGTGCGACTTGACGGTCGGGATCGACAGTCCGACTTCGCGGGCGATCACGCTGTAGTTCAGCATCTGTCCCGACTCCCGCGCCGCAAGTTGGAGGAAGCGGAGAAAGGCGCCCCAGTCCTTGACCAGCGCCTCGCGCCGGATCTCTTCCTCAAGGAAGGCGATCGCGTATGCGCGGAGAAGCTCCGCGCGGTCTTGGGCGTCCGCCGTGACGATTCCCGGAAGGGCACCGAAGGCGAGCCGCTCTTCGATGTCCCAGGCGGGAAATGGCCGGTGCGGTTCCGGCGTCTTCCACGGGAGAGCCAGAGGCGACGCCGCCGACGCGGGCGGTTGCGCGGGGGGCGGTTGTTCCGTGAGGATGAGCGGGAAGAGGTGGTGGATGAAACTGCGTCCCGGAAGCAGATTGGTTCCCGTTTTCCTCAGCTTTCTTGCAGAGCTGCCGCAGAGGATGAAGCGCCAGCGGTTCTTGTCCGTGTCGAAAAGGGACTGGACCGCGTCAAAGACAGACGGCACGTTTTGCGCCTCATCAACAAAGACGGTGTGCGGCCTCTTGCGGGCGGGAAGCGCTTGGCACATGCGGACGAACAGGCCGGGCTGCGACAGGTGCTGGTTTCTTTCGCCCGGGTCGGCAAAATTGAGGGCGAGGGCGTCGTCAGGAAGCAGGGCGTTGATGAGGGTTGATTTACCCGTCTGGCGTGCGCCGAAGAGGATATGAACATAGGGACGTGCCAGCTTGGCCGAGAGGGATTGCGCGACCCAGCGGTCGTTCATCTGTGCACTCTGTTCGTTCATCTATAAAGTCTCCTTTAGATTTCCGGCGATAATATAATATAGATGTTCGGGACAGTCAAGCGCCCGCATTTTTAAAGGATGAAGGATGAAGGCGGAAAAAACGCAGAACGCCGAACGTCCAACGCCGAACGGGGAGAAGGTCATTAGGATTAAGATTATGATTATGATTACGAATTGGAGCGGCACCTCCTAATCCCAATCGTATTCTTAATCGTAATCCATTTGAAGGTGTGGAGGGCCGGGCTCTGCCCCGGCCGCAGGGGACAGGCGGACGACGCGGAGGTCGTCCCTCCAGTGCGGCAAAGGAGGGTTTTTGACCATTCGGCACAGGTCTTTTGCCGTTCCTTCCCCCAGGATCATGATGCGCCGGGAGCGCACAAACATGCGCTTCCCCCATTTCCGCGTTCTGCTACCATTATGACACATTGAAACGGCGGAAAGGATCAGGTCGGGCGGCTCCAAGGTATGGAGCAGTGCCGTGACGGGTTCAACGTACAAAAAGTAGGAGTGACAGTATGATGATGCAAATGATCAAGACGGCACAGCGTGCCGCGATATGGGCCGTCCTCGCGGCGGCAACTCTCGTCCTCATCGCCCCGCCGGTCGCCCGCGCGGACACCATCAGCAAGGCGAACAACGCCAACAACCTGAATCTCACCACGAGTTGGACGGGCGGGGTCGTTCCCGGTGCGGCCGACATCGCGCAGTGGACAAATACAGTGACCACAGCCAACACCACCGTGCTGGGCGCGGGCCTGAGCTGGGCCGGAATAAAAATAGCAAATCCCGGCGGACTGGTGACCATCAACGCCGGCAACACGCTCACCAACGGCACATCGGGTATCGATTTGAGTACGGCGACGCAGGACCTGACCCTCAACTGCGGTCTGGTGTTACAGGGAGCGCAAACCTGGGACGTGGGTGCCGGCAGGACGCTGACGGCCGCTGGAATCATCAGCGGCGTAGGCGGCCTGACCAAGACCAATTCCGGCACGCTGACGCTCTACAACGGGAACACCTATACCGGCCCCACAATTCTCAACGGCGGCACCCTCAGAATTGGCACGCCTTCTGTCAATGGCGGCGGCGGAACCGGGACAGGCCCCATCACCATCATGAATGGCACCATCATATGCAACGCCAACTATAATGGCCTGAACAACTCGCAATACAACATTAACGGTAATTTCACCGTTGCCAGTGGCGGGCTGAGTTTTAGTTTTTCCACAGGCAACGTCTTGTTGGGCGGGAACTATACGATAACGAACAATCAACAGCAGCTTGTCATATCTGGGCCGATCAGTGACGGCGGCGCTGGCTATGGCTTGACCATAACCGGAACGGGCGGTTTGCAGCTCTCTAACTTTGCCGTCCCCGCGACCAGCACCTACACCGGCAAGACGGTCGTTCTTGGTGGCAACCTGACTGTTCTCTCAGCCTTAACGTACGCCGGCGTCCCCGGCCCGTTGGGCGCTCCTACCGGGGCCAATGCGACCATTGACCTATACAACGGCACCACCTTACAGACGAGTGATTCAACCACACCCAAAACTGATCGTACGATCAACCTCGCTGGCTCCGGCACCGGAACGGTGACGATAGCAACATCTACTGGCAACAATTCCGGCTGGCCCAAGTACGGCGCAGTGACAGCCACCGGGACTGGCGCGAAGACGCTCGCTTTCTCTTATGGTGGTCGCTATGGGCAAATATCCGTCATGGGACAAATTCCGGATAGTGCCGACGGCAGCCCACTCTCGCTTACAGTTTCTGCGGCCGGCTATGGTTATTCCTTGTATCTTTATGGCACCAATACGTTCACCGGGTCAATCAGCGTGGGAACGGCTGGTGAAGGCAGTGGTCTGTATATTGGTGGGTCGGGCCAGTTGGGCAGTGGCAGCTACACCAACACGATCGGAATTAACTCAATTAATACTATCTTCTACTACTCCAGCTCGGCAAATCAAACCTTGTCGGGCGTGATTTCCGGCGCAGGCGCCCTGACCAAGAATGGGTGGGGCACGCTGACGCTCACCGGAACGAACACCTACAAAGGCGCGACGACGGTCAGCGCCGGCTTGCTGAAAGTTGACGGTGCGCTTGGCACGAACGCCGTAATTGTGGCCGCGGGCGGCACTCTCGGGGGCATCGGCACGGTGGGCGGGGCGGTGACCAACGCCGTCGGGACGGCAACGGCAGCAGGCGGGGCGATCAACCTCGTGGACGGTGCCGTGGGCACGCTCACCCTCGGCAGCAACCTGGTTTTCAACGGCAGCGCCACCTACCCGAACAGTCTCTATTTCGACCTGGGCACGAACACCACCGACATGATCAACGTGTCCGGCGCGCACATGGCGGCTAACCCCGTCGGGTCGGTGCTCGTCAACCTGAGCCAGCTCCCCGGCGGCACGCTCACGCCCGGCACCTATACCCTGATCCAGGGCGGCGCCGCGAGCACGTTCACCGGCTACAAACTGGCCACCACCCAGGCGGGCGGTAACGTCTATTCCGGCCTGGGCGCGGATACTGCAAATGGCAAACCCAATAACCTGGCAGTCACCGTCAATGCCGGCGTCGCTGGGGACAGCGTCAATTCATTATATTGGAAAGGTGATACGGCCGTGTGGAATACCGCCCAGTGGTATTCTGATGCCAGTGGCAGCACCACCGCAGCTAGTCCCGGCTATAATTCCAATGTGCGGTTCGCGACATCGAGTCCTGGCAATCTGTCCAACACCCTCGGACAGGACTATGAAATCAATAGTTTAACCGTTGATTCCGGCATCGGGGCGACGAGCATTGGCGGCAACATGTTGACAATCGATGCCACCTCCGCCAACAATAACACGGCAGGGAGCGGAATCACCGTCAGTAACGCTGCGGGAACAACCATTTCTTCCAAGGTGGGCCTCGCGGTCGGCCAGACGTGGACAGTAGGTTCCGGCGCAGCCCTGACTGTCAGCGGTGTCATCAGCGACTTTGGCGGCGGCTATTCACTGACCAAGGCGGGCGCCGGCGTCCTCACGAACTCCGGCGTGAACACCTACAGCGGGCCGACGGCGATCAGCGAAGGCACCCTGGCGATCGGGGGCGCAGGCCTGCTGGGCTTCGGCGCATACGCCGCCAGCATCACCAACAACGGGGCTTTCATTTATAGCAGCACGGCGGCGCAGACCCTGTCCGGGGTCATTTCCGGCAGCGGCGTGCTGACGAAAGCCAACTCGGGAACGCTGACCCTCACGGGCCCGAACACCTACACCGGCGCGACGGCGAACAACGCCGGCGTGCTGACCATTCAAAACGCCACGGCGCTGGGCACTGCGGCGGCCGGCACCACGGTGGCCTCCGGTGCCGCCCTGCAGATCCAAGGCGATATTACGGTGGGCGCGGAAGCGCTCTCGCTCAACGGCACGGGGCCCGGCACTGGCGGCGCGCTGCGTAACATCAGCGGCGCGAACGTCTGGCAGGGCACCGTGACGCTGGCCGGCGCGGCACGCATCAACTCGGATGCGGGAAGCCTGACCTTCAACACCGCGGCCAACAGCATCACCGGCACGCAGAACCTGACTCTGGGCGGCGCAGGCAACGGAACCGTAGTCGGCACGATCACGACGGGTACCGGCACGTTGACCAAAGACGGCGCAGGAGTCTGGACCCTCTTCGGCGCCAACACCTACTCCGGAGCGACCGCCATCGGCGGCGGCACACTGGTCGTCACCTCGCTCAACAGCGTCAGCGGCGGCACCTCCAGCAGCAGCCTGGGCGCGCCCACGACGGTGCCCAACGGCACCATCGCCATCGGCAGCGGCAACACGGCGGGCACGCTCACCTACACCGGCAGCGGCGAGACCACCGACCGCGTCCTCAGCCTCGCCGGCACCGGCGGCGGCGTGACGATCGACCAGTCGGGCACGGGCCTGCTGAAGTTCACCAACCTGGCTGTCCCCGGCGCGGGCAGCAAGACGCTCACGCTGCAGGGCTCCACGGCCGGCACGGGCGAGATCGGCGGGACGATCACCAACAACAGCAACGCGAACGTGACCTCGGTCACCAAGGCCGGCACGGGTGTCTGGACCCTTTCCGGCACGAACACCTACTCGGGCACGACCACGGTCAACGGCGGCACGCTCAAGGCGGGCATCGCCTCGGTGGCGGGCGCCTACGGCGCGTTCGGCACAAACTCGGCTGTGACGCTGGCAAATACCGCAGGCGTGGTCTTGAACCTCAACGGATTTAACACGGTGATCGGCTCGCTGGCGGGCGGTGGCACCACCGGAGGCAACGTGACGCTCGGAACGGGGACGGCGACACTCACCGTCGGGGCCAAGAACACATCGACTACGTTCGCCGGCGTCATCTCCGGCACCGGCAGCCTGGTCAAGGGCGGCACCGGCACGAACACCCTCTCCGGCGTGAACCTCTACACCGGCAACACCACCGTCAGCGCGGGCATGCTGGCGCTGGGAACGACCAACTCGATCGGCAACACCGCGACCCTGACGATCGCGGACGGCGCGATGCTCAACCTGACGAACGGGGTCACGACGGTCAACGCGCTGATCCTGGGCGGCAAGCTGAAGGCCAAGGGCGTCTGGGGCCAGGCCGGCAATGCGGGCGTCACCCAGGCAGACCCGTCCCCGTATCATTTCACCGGTCCGGGCGTGCTGAACGTTCTGACGGGAGTCTCCAGCGGCACGCTGATCATTTTATTCTAATGCGGGCGGAGCCCGCAACCCTCACCCCGGCCCTCTCCCAGAGGTCGAGGGTGAGAATCAGGGTTATGGATCGACAACGGTCCATAACCCTGTTTAGTAAATGGACGCAGAACGTTGAAGGTGCAGGCAAAACGATGAGGATAACGTATTGAACGATCAGGATTATTGAGTCTTGCGATTGTGCGTAACAGGATTTCATAGGTAGGGACGCCTCCCCGAGGCGTCCGCAGGGCCTTGAGCACGGTGACCGGCGGACGGTTCGGGGAACCGTCCCTACCCTAATACCGTGTGACGCATTTGAGCAATTCTCAATAGGGCGGCGCTTGCAAAACCTCCGCCGAAAGCGGCCACGACAGAGCGTGGCCCTCCAAAAATCACGAAGAACGGGCTTTTATGCACTGGAGGGACGCGCTCTGTCGCGTCCGCTAGGGGTTTTGCAAGTGCCTCTAGGATTAAACAGAAGCGTGACCCTCCGAGTGGAGGGTCACGCTTCTGCGTGACCGCTCGAAAAGAAGTTGCTCTTTGTGCTCTATGTTCTTTGCGGCTATAAACTTGAAGTATTAGCTAAGGGGAAGCGACTAAGCAGTTGGACTAAGTGTAACCGACGAAGGGGGAAGGACTCAATGACCAAGCAACTGACGATCGGCATGATCGCCACAATGGCGTTGATCCAATCGGCGTCGGCCCAGTATCCGGGCTGGCAGCATTCGGGAGCGCTCGACATGAGGAAGGGATTATGATTAAGATGCGTGCTATGAAAACAATACTCGGATTCTGCAGTCATGCAAGGTTCAACTCGGGCCTCCTCGCCGCCTGCGGCGCGGTGCTGGGGGTGGCCGCCCTTCCCGCCCGGGCGGCGAACACCGTGGTGGGCGATTGGTCGTTCACCAACTCCGTTAATCCCGGCTGGTCATTGGAGCGGACCACCACCCTCACCCCCGCGGGCATTCAAATGGGCACCCCGGGTGTCGGGAACGGCATGATGACCCGCCGCGCGCCGGCGGGGTTGAGCTTCACCAACTCCGGTGTCGAGATGATCTTCATCGGCACCGCGACCGCCTGCAACGGCGCGGGCGTGCAATACCTCTCGCTGGATAACACCGGCTACCGGTGCTGCTTCGGCCTCGGGGCGCCGACGGGGCCGGGCGATTCGGTCAGCGACGGGACCGCCTGGCTGAACCAGAACTATAATCTCCTCGGGGGGGAGAATCTGACGCGAACCGACGCTGCCGGCTCCAACATCAAGCTGCTGGGCAGGCACGCGATGGCCCTCGTGCGCTTCGACGACCTCACGCTGCGCGCCTATATCGACGGTGTCGAGATCGGCAGCCGCGTGACGGACAGCACGGGAAGCCTTCATATTGACAACCTTGGCGTGGGGTACAACACCTTCGGCGGCGCCACCTATCTGCCCGCCGGAACCCTCGTCGAGCGGGTGCGCGCGTTCACCTTCCCGCACGGCGGGTTCGATGTGAACCAGGTGCTGCTGGCGCGCACGAACGCCCCCGCCACGCCGGCCGGCCTGACGGCCACGCCGGGAAATCGCGTCGTCTCTCTAAGCTGGACCAAGGCGCAGTTCGCCACCGGCTATAACGTGAAACGCTCGCTGACTCCTGGCGGACCTTACGCCGTGATCGGCACCTCCGCGGACCCGGCCTATACGGACACCGCGCTGCTCAACGGCACGGCCTACTCCTATGTGGTCTCGGCCACCAATATCCTGGGGCAGAGCGCAGACTCGGCGCAGGCAAGCGCCACGCCGACAATGCCTCCTCTCCCTTCCGTTCCGGCCGGGTTGACCCTCACGGCCACCAACACCCTGGCGGGCCTGAGCTGGAGCGCCTCGACCTCGGCGACCGGCTATGCCGTCAAGCGCGCGCTGGCCAAGGGCGGGCCCTACTCGGTGATCGGCGCCACGGCCGGCACGGCGTACGCGGACACGCTGGTGGCCAGCAACACGACCTATCACTACGTGGTCGCAGCCACGAACGTCACGGGCGAGAGCGCCGCTTCCGCCCAGGTCAGCACCCGGGTGCTCTTCCCGGTTTGGCAACACTCCGCTTCCTTCTTCATTCTGACCACGCCCTCCGGCGCGGACCTCGCGGCGTCGGCCGCGGAAACCAACTTCCCCGTGCTTGTCCGTCTGACCTCCGACTTCTTCAGTTTCAGCCAGGCCCGGGCCAACGGCGGCGACCTCCGTTTCGCCACCGCCAACGGGGTCTTCCTGCCGTATGAAATCGAGCAATGGGATCCCGCCGGAGGGACCGCCGCCATCTGGGTGCGCGTTCCGCTCATCACGGGCAACGCCAGCCAAGAGATCAAAATGTACTGGGGCAGCGCGGACGCGCTCAACGGCTCTTGCGGCTCTGCGGTCTTCAACGCCGGCAGCGGCTTCGCCAGCGTCTTCCATCTCAGCGACGCGACGACGGACTCGACCGGCTCAACGGCGCCCGTCAACGCCGGCACGACCACGACTGCCGGAAGGGTCGGCCCGGGCCGGCATTTCGCGGCCGGGCAGGGGATCGCCTGCGGGACCGGCCTGACGAACCTGCCCTACGGCAACAATCCTCATTCTTCGGCAACCTGGTTCCGCGCCGACGCGGCCGGCACCAGCCTGCTGGGGTGGGGGCTTCCGACCGGCCAGGCCATGGTGGGGCTGCAAATCGCCTCGCCGCCAACGGTCAATGTCAATTGCTGGGGCGGGGGCGGCGGGGTGTCGGGCACCGGCACGGTCGCCCTGTCCCAATGGATTCATCTGGCCCACACGTATCAGGACGGGCAGGCGCGGCTCTATCTGAACGGCGTGCTCGACGGCACGCACGCCGGCGGGGGCATGAACATACCCACTCCGGGCGCGATGTCCCTGGGCGGCTTTGGCCGCTACAGCTTCGCCGGCGACCTCGACGAGGTGCGCATTTCCAGCGTCGCCCGTTCCGCCGACTGGGTGAAGATGGAATACGAAAACCAGAAGCCGCTGCAAACCCTGGTGGGCAACCTGGTGCAGGCGGGTTCCGACTTCTCGGTCTCCGCGAAGCAGGTCACGTTGTCGGAGGGCAAGAGTGCCACCGTGACGGCCAAGGCCGGCGGCGCCCGGAAGGTCTACTGGGTCATCAAGCAGAACGGCCAGGAGACCCTTGTGGCGGCGGATCAGCTTTCCTACACGCTGGCGCCCGGCCGGGTGGCGGGCGAGCAAGCGTTGGTGCTGCAGTTCAAGGCCGTCTATCCCGCCGGAGTCCAGACCCGCGACATCCCGGTCACTATCAAGGAAGTGCTGCCTGACCCGGTGTACACGCTGACGGCTCCCTCGGCCTGGGACGGTCGGCAGACGGTGACCGTGACGCCCAGCCTCTCCAATTGGAACGCGTTGCTGGCGGCCGGTGTCACCAACCTGAACTACAACTGGACTGTCGCGGGGCTGGCGGTGACGACGGTGATCACCAACGGGGCACTGAGGTTGCTGCTCTCGCAGGGCAGCGGGCCGCTGACCGTGACGCTGGCGCTGGACAACGGCGGCGCGCCGGTCACCCGTACGGCTGTCATTGCCGTCCAGGAACCGGCGACCGACCCGTGGGCGGCGCGAACCCCGGACGCCAATGAGAAGCCGGTGAACAACCAGTTCTATGCGAGGGATGATACCGGTTACGGCACGGTCTATTACCGGGGTACATTGGGTGGCGCACCCGACTCCGTCTTCTTGAAAGTCTATGCCAACGGGCCGGGCGGGGATGTCCTCTGCACCAACCTCAGCCAGACGCTTTCCAGCGGCGCCTACGCCTTCACGGCGCGGATTGCGTCAGGCCTGGTGACTTACAAGGTGGTGTTCGGCTCTATCACCGGCACGGCGACAAACATCCTGGACACGGTGACCAACCTCGTCTGCGGCGACGCCTACCTCATTGACGGGCAGTCCAACGCGGTGGCGGACAACTACTACGGGGACACCAACGCGCCCCTTGTTCACTATACCAACCCTTGGATCCGCAGCTACGGCCAGCTTGGCGGCGGCACAGGCGGGGGCTGGGGCAATGCCGTCAGTTGCAGCACCGTCAGCGGTGACACCTATAACATCGGCATCTGGGGCATGTGCGTGGCGAGCAACCTGTTGGCGACGTATCACATGCCCATCTGCATCCTCAACGTATCCGTCGGCGGAACGATGATCCGGCAGCATCAGCCCAATCCGGCCAACCATTACGACGCCGGTGGCGGCACCTACTCTATCTACGCCAACCTGATCACGCGGGTGGCGGCGGCCAAACTCACGCACGGCATTCGGGGCGTGATGTGGCATCAGGGTGAAGCCAACGCCAACAACTGGGAGAACGACGGGGACTGGGACTATAAGTTCTATCAGGGCTTCTTCCTGAACATGTCCGCCGCCTGGAAGCAGGACATGCCCAACCTGCGCTGCTATTATCTTTTCCAGATATTCCCGGGCGGATGCGCGTCCGGCACATGCAGTCCGCACTTGCGCGAGGTGCAGCGCAACCTGGCGCGCCTCTATTCGCACATGGCCGTCATGCCGACACTGGCCTTCCCCACCGGGCAGAACTGCCATTTCAATATCCCGGATTACTGTAAGATGGGCGAGTCGCTGGTCCCGCTTATTGGGCGGGATGTTTATGGGCGGGTGCCGTCCAGGGACATCACGGCACCGGATTTGAAGCGGGCCTACTTCACCACCGGCGACAAGGATGAGATCGCCTTGGTGTTCGGCCAGGACGTGGCTTGGAACAGCGCCGCCACGTCCAACTTCTTCCTCGACCATGTGGGCGGCAAAGTCACCTCGGGCAGCGTCAGCGGTCGTGTCATCAAGCTCCGGTTGAGCGGGCCTTCCACGGCGAAAACGATCGACTACGTGGTGGATTCGCATTGGAACTACCTCTCGCCGAACCTGATTTATGGCGCGAACGGAATTGCGGCGCTCACGTTCTTCGACGTGCCGATCGGGAAGTAAGGCTGACAAACCAACAACAATCAAGCGACAAAGCAGTTGGAGTAAGTGTAGCCGACGAAGGGTGGGACTAAGTTTAAGATCAGTGCCGGGCGAGCACTTGATCGCACGCTTCGTCGCCACACTTAATCGGTTACGCTTCGGCGACCCGCTTAGTCGCTGCTGATCTTCATTTGTACGCACCAAAGAACAATCCGTTTCACATTGAAAACCCGGAAGAGCCAAACAAACAAGTAACGATTGAGAGAAAAACAGGCAATGAAACGTGTGAAGAATGTGTTATCCGTTGTGGCGATTCTGATGGTCGCATCGCGGGCTTTCGGGGCAGCATCGGCCGAGGGGACGAAATCAGTACGGCTGATCCTGCCGTCGCGCCCCGGCCTGGTGGTCGAAAACACAGGCAAGGTTTTTACGCGGCAGGTTCAGCAGCGTTGCGAGGCCAAGGTTGTCGCTGGCGGCAAGGCACCGCTGACTGTGGAACTTGTTGTAGAGATGGGTATCGGCGCGGAAGGCTATCGCATCGAGGACCGCCAGGGCGGTGGCGTCCGCATTGCGGGCAATGACGAGCGGGGGCTTGTCGCCGGGGTTGGAAAGTTCCTGCGGACGTCGCGTTATGACAAGGGCGGCTTCACGCCCGGGACGTGGCGCGGCACGTCGGTGCCGACCCGGCAGGTGAGGGGCATCTACTTCGCAACCCACTTCCACAACTATTACCACGATGCCCCTGTCGAGGAGATTGAACGGTATGTGGAGGATCTTGCGCTGTGGGGATTCAATGAGCTGGCTGTGTGGTATGATGCGCATCACTTTGACGGGGTTGATGATCCGAAAGCCGTGGAGTTCCGGAAACGGCTGCATGACGTCATGGCGGCGGCGAAGCGGATCGGCATGGACGTGTCGCTCACGCTCGTCGGCAACGAGGCCTACGGTAACTCGCCTGCGGAGCTTCGGGCTGCGCCTGGAGCCGGGCGCGGCGGCTACTACCCGTGCGCCGTCTGCCCGAGCAAGCAGGAGGGGATGAAGTATATACTGAAACTCCTGGGGGAATGGTTTGACTGTACGGCTGATCTCAAGCCCCGGTCAATCTGGATCTGGCCCTACGACCAGGGCGGTTGCGGCTGCGCGGAGTGCAAGCCGTGGGGCTCG
>CAZXVN010000543.1:0-5625 GCA_964643945.1 uncultured Lentisphaeraceae bacterium
CGTGCAGGAGTGCCGCGCGCGCCGTGCGCCGGTGATCGGTATCGTGACGGAAGGCGACACGGAGGCGGAGCGGGGGGTGAACGATGTGATCCGGCTGCCGCGCACGAGCGCATACACGGCACCGGTTGTCACCGCCGTGGCGCTGCAGCTCTTCGCCTACCATGTGGCGCGGCTACGCGGGTGCGAGATCGACCAGCCCCGGAATTTGGCCAAGAGCGTCACGGTCGAATAGTGGCCCGCGACGGGGTGGTGATGAGGTTGCTTTTGGCCTTGAAACAACGGCCGAACAGGAGCAGAATAGAGCCCGGTTTTGTTACGCACACTGGGTGACGTCGCGCAGGTATTCTTTTTCAAGCCGAGTTAAGCCAAAGCTCCTCATGCCCTTTAAAAAGTACGACAAGATTCTGGTTATCAACTCAGGGAGTTCCTCGCTCAAATTCATGCTCTTCAGCATGGCCACCGAGACGATGCTGGCTAAAGGGCTCGTGGAACGCATCGGCACGCCGAACGCGAAGCTCGTGTACCAACGCGATGGCGAGGCCAAGAGCGCCCAGGGCATCGCGGCGGAAAACCACGGCAAGGCGCTGGCCATGGCCTGCAAGATGCTGGCCGACCCCGACTTCGGCGTGCTGAAATCGCTGAAGGAGGTCAACGCCATCGGCCACCGCGTGGTCCACGGGGCGGAAGAGTTCTCCGACTCCGTGATCATCACCGAGGACGTGAAGGCCAGCATCAAGAAGTGCGCGGACCTCGCGCCGCTGCACAACCCCGCCAACCTCGACGGCGTGGTGGCGTGCGAGACTGTCTTCCCGAACGTGCCGAATGTGGGAGTGTTCGACACCGCGTTTCACCAGAGCATGCCTAAGCACGCGTTCATGTACGCCATTCCGCAGAAGTATTACGACGAGTACCGGATCCGCAAGTACGGCTTTCACGGGACGTCTCACCAGTTCGTGGCCCAAGCCGCCGCCGAGTTCCTCAAGAAACCGGTTGAAGAGCTGAATCTGATCACCTGCCATCTCGGCAACGGCTCTTCCATCGCCGCGATCAAGGGGGGACACGTGCTGGACACGAGCATGGGCCTGACCCCGCTTCCCGGCTTGATTATGGGGACCCGCTGCGGTGACATTGACCCGGCCATCATCTTTTTTCTCTCGCGCAAGGGCATGACCATCGATGAGATCGACACCGTTCTCAACAAGCAGAGCGGCCTGATGGGTGTCAACGGGATCGGCAGCGGCGACATGCGCGACACGGAACACGCGGCCCAGCAGGGCCAGGCGGCGGCGGATAACGCGATCAACATGTTTGGCCATCGCGCCGCCTTCTACATCGGCGGCTACTACACGCTGTTGGGCGGCGCCGACGCGATCATCTTCACGGGCGGTATCGGCGAAAACAGCATCACGGCGCGCCAAGCCATCATCTCACGCCTCGAGGCGCTCGGTTGCAAGTTGGATGAAGCCAAGAACAAGGTGACCTTCGGCACCACCGGCATCATCAGCACCGACACGTCGAGGACCCCCGCGATCGTGATTCCGACCAACGAAGAACTGATGATCGCCCGCGAAACGTTCCGTCTGCTATCGGCAACTTTGAGGAAGTAAGGAGTTTATTCCCATGAGCATTCTCGATTCCATGATTCTCCGCGCGAAAGCGGTGAACAAAACCATTGTTCTTCCCGAGGGCATGGACCCGCGCGTCATCATGGCGGCGGTCAAGGCCGCGAAGGCCGGCATCTGCACGCCCATCGTGCTGGGCACGCCTGAGGAGATCGCCGCGGCTGAAGCCCAGGCAGGCGTCACGCTGGCCTCTGCTGGCGTCACAGTCATCGACTACACCACCTCCGAGCGGTTGCCTCAGTTGGCCGGTGCCCTCTATGAGAAGCGCAAGGCCAAAGGCATGACCGAGACCGAGGCGCTCGAGACGGTCAAGGGCAAGCGCCTCTATTTCGGCAACATGATGGTCGCGACGGATCTCGCGCACGGGCTGGTCGCGGGGTCGATCGCCTCCACCGGCGACATGCTCCGCAGCGCGTTCCACTGCGTGGGCACGGCCAAGGGCATCACGCTGGCCTCCTCGACCTTCATCATGGATCTCAAGGCGCCTACGGCCTCGGGTGACACGACCCTGCTCTTTGCGGACTGCGCGGTAAACCGGTGTCCAACCGCAGAGGAGCTGGTGGAAATCGCCCATGCCACAGCCCTCTCCTTCAAGAAGCTGATCGGTAAGCAGCCCAGGCTGGCGTTCCTCAGTTTTTCCACTAAGGGCAGTGCCACGCATGAAATGGTGGACAAAATGCGTATCGCGGCGGAGCTGACCAAAAAACGTTTCGCGGAACTGGGTGTGGACGCGGCCGTAGACGGCGAACTCCAGGCGGATGCGGCCCTCGTGCCTTCCGTCAGTGCTTCTAAAAACAAGGGCGGCGTGATCCAAGGCGATGCCAATGTGCTGATCTTTCCGGACATTCAGGCCGGCAACATCTGCTATAAGCTGGTCGAGCGCCTAGCCGGCGCCACGGCGCTGGGCCCGATCCTCCAAGGCCTGGCCAAGCCGGTCAACGACCTCTCGCGCGGCTGCAATTCCGCCGATATCTTCGGAGCCATCTGCATCACCGTGTTACAGAGCTGAGCGGAGTCGGCGGAGGCACATGACAAGCGTGCGGGCAGCTTGTCCGCGTTGCTCCTGTCGGGACTACGGACGATTCACCGCGCACCCGATCCTTGACCAACCGGACGATCACGGCGGGGTTTTTCGTGCCGGCGGAGGGTTGGCGCGGTTTTTTGGGCTGACAATCTGTTGACAATTTGTTGACAAAAACCCTGCCTAAACCTGCCTTTTTACGCACTAACGGGAAAAGGGCGCTGGGTGTATCTTTTGGTCTATAATACGAAAAAACCCTTTAAAATAAGGGTTTTATGAGGTGGTGGGCGAGGCGGGACTCGAACCCGCAAACCTTTCGGCACAAGATCCTAAGTCTTGCGTGTCTGCCAATTTCACCACTCGCCCAAGCGAAAGAACTAAAACCCTATACGATCAAGGCATGTGACGTTTTGTAAAATGTTAATTTAACATTCAAAAGGGTGGGCGGCAACCGCTTTTGACACAACCGGGAGCGTCTAAGCGCCCGCCGGGTTTTGCGGCAGCCGCTCCTCGGACTTCATCGCCACGAGCAGATTGGCGACGATCATCAAGCCGGCACCGACCCACCCCCACCCGCTTGGCAGTTCACCCTGCCCGATGAACAGCACCGCGAACGCGCTGGCAAAGAGAGGCTCGGTCACATAGACAATCGCCGCTTCGCTGGGCCGGATATAGCGCTGAAACGTATTCATCAGCACCGATGCCCCGATTGTGGCGCCCAGCAGGATCACGACAAAAAAGAGCCAGAAGCGCGGGCTCACCGCCACCCCGCGGATGGCCGCTGTCACTGAGTCTGGCGACATCACCAGCGCCGCAATCCAGCCGCACAGAGCCACCATCACGAAGCTCCCGAGCGTCAGCCGCGGGGCACCGAGTTTCTCAGAACTTCGGCCCGTATAAATAATCTGCAGGGTGAACGCAAAGGTACAGATCAAGGTGAGGACTTCTCCCCATCCGAAGGAGCCCGAGCCACCCTGAGTGAGCGTCATCAACGCGACCCCGACGATGGCCAGCAGGGCACCTGCCACCAGTCGCCAGGTTGGTCTCTTGCTCAGGAGCAGCCACTCGAACGCCGGGGTCACGCAGACACACAAGCCGGTGATGAACCCGGAAATCGTAGCGGTGGTGAACGCGAGGCCCGCCGCCTGAGTCAGAAAGCCGACGGTCATCGGAAGTGCAACCCGGAGCAGGGGCGGCAGATCTGACCTTTTCGGCCGCCAGGTGCGGTTGCTGCTGCAGAACAGGAAAAGCAGGGGTACGGCCAAAGTGAAACGCAGCGCGGTGAGCAGGACCGGCCCGAATGCCGCCGATGTTCCTGGCAGAGACGAGCCAACGATCATCGCGCCGCACAGCTTAACGCTGGAAAAGGACGTTCCCCAGAGCGCACAGGTAAACACAAGCATGGCAACGGCAAACCGGTGCGAAACTTTCTTTTTAACAATGGCCATGCTTACAGGCTCCCCCAACCCTGCACACCTTGAAGCCCGTCTCTTCCACCGTCAAACCGAGGAGGCCGATTACGCCTGCCGCTGACAGGGTCGTCCGCCCCGTGCTCATCTTCATGTGCTTGCGCTGCATCCTTTCTGGTTTGTTACGTCACAGAAAAAATTGAACCACAGGATACATGGAAAAGGGCCTGCGGGAAAGGGAGAAATGAGCGCGTGTCCCTTGCCGTGGGTGCCACGCCCCGCGCCCACGCCCCGCGCCCCCAACCTCTCGCTTCCCGCTCGCGATAAAATCCGGTATGATAGTCTGATTCAAAAGAGAAGCCTTGTGATGAAAGCCGCCCGGAAACTACTGAACCGCCGCCTGTATCCGCTCTGCCCCAACAAACCCTGCGTGGCGCAAGACGCGGCGGCCTGCGCCCTCGGCGGGCCCGGACGCCGCACCTCGTTTGGACGCGGGGCCGGCCCTGCACCCGCCACGCGAAGCGCAAGGATGTGAACATGACGATCACCGTCAACGGGAAAAAAAGGCCGCTCGGCAAAGCGGAAACCCTTGCGCAGCTCCTCGATGCGTTGAGTGTGAACGTCTCGAAAAAAGCCGTCGAACTCAACGGCCAGATCATTCCCCCCTCCGCGCTCAAAACTACGCCCGTCGCAGCCAATGACCTGGTTGAAATCATCCAGTTCGTCGGCGGCGGCTGAATCCGTAAACCCTGAACCCCGAACCCGGAACCCTTTATCCTTCCTATGAATCCCCTTGTCATCGCAGGCCGCGCCTTCCGCTCCCGCCTTTTCATCGGCACCGGCAAGTTCGGCTCACACGACCTCATGCGGCAGGCCATCGAAGCCTCCGGCTGCGAACTCGTGACCGTCGCGCTGCGCCGGGTGGACCTCGACAAAAGCCCAGAAGGCGACCCGCTCATTTCGAAGCTCGATCCCGAGAAGATCGTGATCGTGCCCAACACCAGCGGCGCACGCACGGCGGAAGAGGCGATCCGCATCGCGCGGCTCGCACGCGTGGCGGGCGGCTTCGACTGGATCAAACTCGAGCTCACCCCCAACCTGCACCACCTGCTGCCCGACCCTGTTGAAACCCTCAAAGCCGCCGAGGTGCTGGTGAAAGAGGGCTTTAAAGTGATGCCCTACATCAACGCCGACCCCGTGCTCGCGAAGCGGCTGGAAGAGGCGGGCACCGTGGTCGTGATGCCGCTGGCTGCGCCCATCGGCACGAACCTCGGCCTGCGCAACCGCGACATGATCGAGATCATCGTTGCCAACGCCCGCGTCCCCGTGGTGATCGACGCCGGCCTCGGCCTGCCCTCCCACGCAGCGGCAGCCATCGAACTCGGTGCGGACTGCGTGCTCGTCAACACCGCGATCGCTACTGCTGCCGATCCGGTCGGCATGGCCAAGGCCTTCGCAAAAGCCGTCGAAGCTGCCGAAGAAGCGTTGGCCGCCGGCCCCCGCAGCGCCCGGCTCATCGCCGACGCCTCCTCGCCCCTGACCGGTTTCCTCTGGGAGAAATAGCAACTCCCAA
>CAZXVN010000544.1:0-6371 GCA_964643945.1 uncultured Lentisphaeraceae bacterium
GTTTTTCCGTTGGCATAAGTTGAAAGCGCGATAGCCAAGCATCGGCTCAAGTCAAGGATCGAGACGATATCGGCTGATGATCTCACGACCATCACAAGAGCCCTATCCACGATTCTCGAAATGCGCTGATCTCTCATAAGACCTGTCCCCTCTGTAGCGCCGATTCTTGATCTGTTATATTGACTCTTGCATGATTCAGAATGACAGGTTATTGTGAAGCCCATGTATTTGAAGCGGCAAGCGATAAACCCTGATGTTACCGAAATTCAAATGGGAAGATGTTAAGGCGGACGAGGCGGCGGTAGCGGGGCTGGTTGCGGCGCTGGGCCTGCCGCAGCCCGTGGCGCGGGTCCTGGCCGCTCGCGGAGTGTCGACCCCCGATGCGGCTATGGCTTTTCTGAGTCCCGAGCTGAAAACGCACCTGGGGCACCCCTTCGATTTTCCCGGCGCCCGCGCCGCGGCCGAGCGGCTCTGGGCCGCCGTCCGGGCCGGCGGCTCAATCGTGATCTTCGGCGACTTCGACGCGGACGGCGTGGCCGCCGCCGCGGTGCTCGCGACCGCCCTGCGCCACATCGGCGGCGCGGCCGAGGTCTTCCTGCCCGTCCGCGAGCCGGAGGGCTACGGCCTGACCTTCGCCGCGCTGGAGCGCTGCCTGCGCGAACAGGCGCGCACGCCTGAGGTGCTGGTGACGGTCGACTGCGGCATCGGCTCCGCCGCCGAGGTGGCCCACCTGCGTGCGCTGGGCATCGCCGTCATCATCACCGACCACCACGAGCCGGCCGCCGAGCTGCCGCCGGCCGACGTGATCGTGAACCCGCGGCTGGCGGCCTCCCCCGGCGCGGAGTACCTGTGCGGGGCCGGCGTGGCCTTCAAGGTGGCGCACGCGCTGGTTGAGGTGGGCAAGGCCGAGGGCTGGTACCAGGGCAAGGGGCTGTGCGGCGAGCTGCTGCCGGCGGTGGGGCTGGCCACGGTCACGGATGTTGTGCCGTTGATTGGCGAGAACCGGCTGTTCGTCGCGAGCGCCCTCAAACATTGGGGCCTCTTCGCGGGCGAGGGGCTGCGGGCGCTGCTGTCGCGGGCGTCGCCGCGGACGGCCGATCCGCTGGACGCCTACACCTTCGGGTTTATCTTGGGGCCGCGCATCAACGCCGCCGGGCGCATGGACTCGGCGATGGTCGCGTACGAGCTGCTGACCACGCGCGACCGCGACCGCGCGGCCGAATTGGCGGTGCGGCTGGAGGGGTTCAACGGCCAGCGCAAAGGCGTCGAGGAGCGGATCATCGCGGCGGCGCGGCGGCAGTGCGGGCTGGATGCGGCCGAGGGGGCGTTCGCGGCGGCTGCGGTGGTGGTCGGGAGCGACGGCTCGCACGCGGGCGAGGCGGGGTGGCATCCCGGGGTGATCGGCATTGTTGCGGCGCGGCTGAGCGATGCGGCGGGGCGGCCCGCGGCCGTGGTGGCGTTCGATGAGAGCGGAGCGGGGCGGGGATCGGTGCGGGCAGGCGAGGGCTACCACGCGCTCAAGGCGCTGATCGCGGCGGGCGAGACGCTGGCCGGCTTCGGCGGACACGAGCGCGCCGCGGGGTTTCACGTCAAGCCCGGCGCCTTCGAGCCCTTCAAGCGGCTCTTTTGCGAGGCGTGCGCGGGTCAGGCGGCGGAAGGCGGCGCGGTGCGCAGGCTCATGGTAGACGGGTGGTTGGAGCCTGAGCAGCTTTCCTTGGCGTTGTACAAAGAGCAGCAGCGGCTCGCGCCCTTCGGCATGGGCAACCCCGCGCCGCGCTGGGGGTTGCGGAAGGTGGCCGTGGAGCGCATACAGCCGGTGGGCGCTTCGGGCGAGCACCTGCAGTTCACCTTCATTTTGAACGGCGGCGAGCGCGTGCGCGGCGTGTGGTTCCGGCATGGCGGGGTGGCCGAAGCCGTGCGTGCGGCAGGCGGGGTGTTCGACGTGATATTCGAGCTGAGCCGGAATGATTTTGCCGGTGATGCGTCCGCGGAAATGCGGGTGGTCGACATGGCCCCCGCCACCCTCGGTCTGTCACCCGACCTTAGCGGGGCGCAGGCGCACGCTCCCCGTTGAACGCCGAGCGCAACCGCCGGTCCGAGGAGCTCTCTTTTCGCCGGCAAACCGGCTGGCCGACGCGCAGCGCCAGTTCGCGCCGCGCCTGCCGCCCGGCCTGCCACTCTTCCCAGGTCCAGTTCGTCTTGACCGGCTTAACGGAGTTCATTCTCAACCTCCAGACGTAGCGCTTTGACCTCGTCCGTCACCCTGAAGGCAGGCAGGGCCGCCAAGCGGCACACCTCGTTCCAGTCGAAAGGCGCGTCACCCGCCAGGCCGACAGCCATGAGCTTCTTGGCCGTGTCATACAGGCCGGCATCCCTCGCCGGATATGTGGCCGCCAACACGCGTTCGACCAGAAGCAGCTCAGCGGGAAGCAGGCTGACGGGCCCGTAAGGCGTCTGAAGCTCGCGTATCAAACTTGTCGATTCGTTTTCCAATAAGCCGAGCATATCTACAAACAAGCCGCCGACCTTCCAGCTGCGGGGGCCGCCCGTCGCGCCCATTCTGCCCATCAGCTCCTGTGCCAGACGCAAGGGGACCGGCTCAAGCCGACGGCGGCAGAAGTCGATATCGCCGGACATATAGGCGCCTTCCGTGTAGAATTCGATCGCGGATCCGCCCACGACCATCAGGGGCCAGCCCGCCTGACCAAACAGCGTCGTGACCACGCCGGACAGTTTCAGTGCCCGCTCGAGCAGATCCGACGTGGCGCCGATATCCTTCATCGCCGCTGTGAGGTCAATGTCCATGGCGATAGCGTCGCACATCACCTTCCCAGAGACAACTTCAAAGTGGAGACAAAAAAAGGGGTGGCGGAAACCCGCCACCCCTACGACTCTAAACAGGTCCGTCGTGTCTGTGCACGTTCTGGTCAGAGAAGCTGCTTCACCGCCGCCACGATGTCGCGGTCGTGCGGCAGGAAGGCGTCCTCCAGCGAGTACGCCTGCGGCGCGATGCCGTCCTTCGCGCCCACGCGCAGCACCGGCGCGTCGAGCGAGTCGAACGCCTCGGCCATGATGCGCGAGGCGATCTCGCCGGTGTAGCTGCCGATGCCCACGCAGTGGCTCGCCACCACGCAGCGCCCGGTCTTGCGCACCGACGCCAGGATGGTCTCCATGTCCAGCGGCACCAGCGAACGGATGTCCACCACCTCGGCCGAGACGCCCTCGGCGGCGAGCTGGTCCGCGGCTTTGAGCGCCTCGTACAGCATCGGGCCCCACGTGACGATCGAAACCTGGTCGCCCGCGCGCTTGATGTCGGCCTTGCCGAGCGGAACGAGGTGCTCGCCCTCGGGCACCACCCCTTTGAAGTTGTACATGATCTGCGACTCGACGAAAAGGATCGGGTTGTTGTCGCGGATCGCGCTCTTGAGCATACCCTTCGCGTCTGCCGGCGTCGCGGGATAAACCACATACAGGCCGGGGATGTGGGCGAACATCGACTCCAGCGTCTGCGAGTGCTGGCCGCCGTAGCCCTTGCCGCCGCCGACCGACGCGCGGTACACGAGCGGCACTTCGATGCTCGCGCCGGACATGTAATGCCACTTGGCCGCTTGGTTGGAGATCTGGTCCGAGGCCATCAGGCCGAAGTCCATGTACATCAGCTCGACCACCGGGCGCTGGCCGGTCATGGCCGCGCCGACCGCCGTGCCGCAGATGCACGCCTCGGAGATCGGCGTGTTGAAAACGCGCTCGCGGCCGAAGGCCTCGGTCAGCCCCTTGGTCACCTTGAACGCGCCGCCGTACTCGGCGATGTCCTCGCCCCACTGCACCACGCGGCTGTCGCGCAGCATCTCCTCGATCATCGCCTCTTTGATCGCGTCCTTGTAGGTGATCTGGCCGTCTTCGGTGCGCTTGATCACCGGCATTTCGCCTGCGGGCTTGACGTTCGCGTACTGCTCGGGCACCACGTCCGCGCGGGTGTCGGTGTACATGTACTTGATGACGTCGGCGGGGTCGGGATCCTTCGACCACGCGGCCTTGGCAGCCATACGGGCGTTGCGGTCGGCGACCTTGGCCTTGAGGTTCGCGAGCTTCTTGGCACCGATGCAGCCCGCGTCGAGAAGCTGCTTCTCGAACTGCGCGATCGGATCATGCGCCTTCCACTCGGCTTCCTCTTCCTTGGTGCGATACTCCAGGCGCGGGTCGCCCAGCGAGTGGCCGTAGTTGCGGTAGGTGTCGAACTCGATCAGCACGGGGCCTTCGCCTTTGCGGCAGATCGCGGCGGCGCGGCGCATGGCGTCCATGCAGGCCAGCAGATCCATGCCGTTGACCACTTCGGCGTGCATGTTGTTGTCCGCAAAGCCTGCGGCGCGGCGGGCGACCGTGTTGACGCCCGCGACCTCGCCGTCCACGCGGCCGGTGAAGCCGTAGTGGTTGTTGATGATGGCGTAGACGATCGGCAGCCCGTAGGGCGTGTGGGTGTAGTCCTTACCTGTGAACTGGCCCATGGCGGCCCAGTTGAGCGCCTCCAGCACCACGCCGTTGGCGTAGGCGCCGTCGCCCGCGAAGCAGCAGGTCACCTTGCCCGTCTTGAAGTAGCGGGAGCTCATGGCCGAGCCCGTGGCGATCGGCACGCCGCCGCCCACGATCGCGTTCGCGCCGAGGTGGCCGGCCTTGAAGTCGGCGATGTGCATCCCGCCGCCGCGGCCCTTGCAATAGCCGTCCTCTTTTCCGAACAGCTCCGCGATGGCGCGATAGACGTGATGCTCCAGCGCGGCCTCAACGAGATCCTTCCTTTTGGTCGCGGCGCAGCCGGGAATGCGCGCCTTCAGCTCGCCGATGCTCATGCCGCGGATCGCGACGCAGCCCTTGGCCAGCGAGTCGCCGTGGCCGCGGTGGGTGGAGGTGATGAAGTCGTTGTAGGCCATTGCCGCGCAGCAGCCGACCGCGGTGGCCTCCTGGCCGATCGACACATGGGTGGGCCCGCGGTACTCGTAGCCCTTGCAGGACTCATAGGCACCGGTGCGCAGTTTGACGATCATCTCTTCGAATTCGCGGATCACCAGCATGTCCTCCAGCACCTCCACCGCCTGTGCCGCCGTGAGGTTTCCTGCTGCGATTTCTTCCTTAAGCGTGCCTTTATACTGGTAGGCAAGGATTTTACCGAGATGATACGTCGTGGGTTTGAAGTTGGGCTTCAGGGTACTGAGGTAGTTGTTGTGGGTCATGGCTTTTTGTCCTGTCTGTTCGTCATACGAGAAGCGTTTCGACTCCGGCGCGTTGGAACGCCTTACGCTGCGCGGGAGCCATCTGTTTGTCTGAGATCACGGTGGAAAGGCTTTTGATTGTACCGAAACGGACGAAACTCGTCTTCCCGAATTTTGAGCTGTCCGCTAACAGCACGGTGCGCGACGCGCGCGCCATCGCCTGCTCCTTGGTGAAGGCCTCGGCCGGATCGGTCGTGGTCAGGCCCTGCTCGGCCGACACGCCGATCGTCCCCATGAAGGCGATGTCGAGGTGCATCTGGTCCAACACCGCATCGCTCATTCGTGCTCACTTCTGCTCGAAAACGCGCACAGTTAATCAAATCCGTGCACATTCCGCAAGCGCGAAGACTTCGGGAATGTGCCTCATTAGGTATTTTTACGTATATACCCGCACGGTGCAGATGTGCGAAAATGAAAAATGAACGGGGAAGTTGTTTTTGCACGGCAAACAAACACTGACTGGGAGCACGCCATGAAGACGCTGCCGATACTCAAGACGCTATTCTCGCTCGCATGGGCCGCCGCCGCGATGCCCTCTCTTGTGCGCGCCGCCGAGGATATTGTCCTCGCTGATTTCGAGGCCGCCGACTACGGCGGTTGGAAAACCGAAGGAACGGCGTTCGGCAAAGCCCCGGCGAAGGGCACGTTGCAGGGCCAGATGGAAGTCACCGGTTTTCAAGGAAAAGGCCTGGTCAACACGTTCCTCGGCGGCGACGATTCCACCGGCACGCTCACGTCGCCCGGGTTCACGATTCAGCGGGATTACATCAAGTTCCTCATCGGCGGCGGCGGTCATCCGGGCAAGACCTGCGTGAACCTTCTCATTGAAGGCAAGGTCGTCCTCTCCGCCGCTGGCCCCAACACCGATCCGGGCGGCAGCGAAGCCCTCGATTGGGAGACCTGGGATGTCAAGAAACACAAGGGTGGCCAAGCGGTCATTCAGGTTGTTGACAGCCAGACCGGCGGCTGGGGCCACGTCAACGTGGATCAGATCGTGCAGAGCGACACGGCCGCGAAGAAGCGCCCGCCGGCGGCCCGGCGGTCTCAGGCGGCACCGCCGCTTGAGACCGCCTACGACCTCACGATCACAGGCAAGTATCTGCTCTT
>CAZXVN010000545.1:0-2274 GCA_964643945.1 uncultured Lentisphaeraceae bacterium
TTTTCGCGGCGGATCAGTGCTTCGCGGTCCACATAGACCCCGGCTTTCAGGACGTAGGCCTCAGCCAAATGGGTGAAACGCACCAGTGAAGCAAACCCGTCTTTGCGGATCACCAGGTTCTCGCTTTTCGGCTCCGTGGTAAAAGGTACGAGGATGCGACCCTCTTTGTCGGGTGCAAAGTCGCGTCCGCCCAACCACCCGCTCGCGCCGAGCACACGCTTGCCCATCTCATCCAGGATGGTGAAGGCGTGGCCTGCGGCGGTCACTTCCTGAATCGCATCGAGCCGGCCCTTCTGCACCAGCGCGCGGCTGCTCTTGCCGTTGCCGATCAGTTCGGCCACATACACGCCGCGGGCCTTAAGCTCAGGCAGGTCGAAGGCGCGCGCCAGGCGACGCTCGGACGGCTCCGTGTACTCCACGCGGCGCGAGGCTGAAGCAACCAGCCCGTCGAGGTTGATGGCGAGGTTCAACGGCTGGCCGGTCTCGCGATAATAATTGAAGGTGTTGATCTCGTACACCTTCACGATCAAGGCCGGCACGTTTTTAACGAAGGCGGTCAGCTTCACTGCGTCTTCCGCATTGAAAAGCGCGGGGTTGTTCTCGGCGAAATCGATATCCACACGTTCCTTCAGCCGCTTGTAGGCGTCGGGAGCCAGCAGCGGCGCCCACTGCTGCGGGTCGCCGACGCCATTCACGATCTTGGCCTCGGCGAACAGGGGCTTGAGAAAATCGTCGCGAACGTAAGCGCGGAAGGCCTCGTAGTCCGCCGCCTCGCGGAAAAACTCCAACAGGAAACTGCGCACCAGCGGTTCCTCGTTGGCGATGGGCGGCAGGGATGCCAGCCGAAAGTCCTGCCCCATCCGCGCGAGATGATCGCCGCGCGGCAGCTGCTGCCGGATCTCATCGCGCAGGTAGTAGACGTCACGCGGCAACTTGACGTACTCCATGAAGCGGTCGCGGTCGTACACGCCTTGATGCTGGTCGTGGCGCAAACGGTTATAGAGCACGTTCGCTTTAAGCGAATTGTGGACCGGGTCGAGGGACTTTACAAAGGCCCAGACACGGTCATAGTAGGCCTCGCGCGCGGCCGTGTCGGTGTCGATATCCACCTCGTTCTCCGGCGCGAGTTTGGCGAGATAGGCGTTCACGAAAGCGGCCTCGTTACGCAAAGTCTGCAGCTTCTGCAGCAGCTCGTCCATCTGTGCGAGCGTCAGAAGGCCGTGGATGGGATGGGAGCCGAAGCCGCGGCTGTCACGATAGTTCAAATCGGCGATGATCAGGTCAACCAGCCCGGGATAATCGGGCCGCCGCAGGCGCGCCACGAGGTTGCGGCGCTGTTCATCGTTGATCTTCTGGCCGGCGGCGAGGGCCAGCCCGGCATCCTCGATGCGATCGAGGCTGCGCGCTTCCTCCGCGAGGGCGCGTTTCAGGAGGGTCTCGATGCTGATGCAGGCGTTGTCCAGAACCGAAGGCGCGCTGCTGACACGCTCCCCGGTCTTGCGCGCATGCCCGAAATAGAGACCCAGTTCGCGGCGCAGGTAGTCGAGCGTCGCCTTGGGCTCCTTCTCATAATCGAAGAGCGCCTGCCGGTTCAACAGCTCGCGGGCGCCCTCCGTCACCGTGCCGTTACGCTCGCGGACCCAGCGGTCCATCACCTCCTGGAACCGCGGCCGCGCTCCCGTGTTCTGCGCCTGGAGCGCCTGATAGTAATAGTAATCATCCGTGCCGGGAACCAACTCCTTAAGAGCCGCCTCGCGGTCACCGGCCAGACTGAAGGTTTCGATATACCCGATCTCCTGCGCGTGGCCACACAAAGCCAGCGCCAAACCCACCGCCGCTGTCATGCGAATCTTCATATTAACCCTCCGCTTTCTACACCCTATACGCCCGCCGTATCGGATTTATTAAAAACAAACCACAGGAGGGCCCCTAGTGTCCCTTTTTTGAGCCCTCTCTGCAACCCAATTCATTCGGTGCTTGTTGTTTCCTGTTGACTCCGACGAGCCAGATGATGCCGCCGATGAGCAATGTAAGGCCGATTGGCGACATGATGATTCCTGCCGCTGTTGACCATAGCGAAAAGTTGATATCTGAGGCGAGATGCTCCGGTGTGGCGGGGCCGGTCTTGTTCAGCGTTCCGAAGGCGCGGATCACCCCGATGACGTGCCCAACACACCCCAGAGTGTGACCGAGGGCGAGAAGCGAAACACAGCTGACACGCACCGAGGATACAACATGACATTGGAGCTTTCACAGTTCGCAACCCGCCCCACG
>CAZXVN010000546.1:0-2726 GCA_964643945.1 uncultured Lentisphaeraceae bacterium
TTTCAAGGAACCTTCTATGAGTTGCCGGCGCGCAATGCTCAGGGCTTCGCCAAGATCCGGCCCATCGCGACGCATAATTTGGAGATTCACGACTATGCTTCGCACTTTGGTATGCTCTTCATGACCGGTCTTAACGGTCAAGCGAATGAACGCGTGATTAAAAGCGCGGATGGCGCAACCGCCCTCTGGGCTGGTGTGATTGATGATCTGTGGCAACTGGGTAAACCGCGCGGTGAGGGCGGCGTCTGGAAGGATAGTTCTGCTAAAGCGGGCGTTCCTTCTGATCCCTATCTGATGACCGGCTTCGACAAAAAATCAGCAACTCTGCAGAGTTCAGTGGATACGCAAATTACACTGGAGATTGATATCGACGGTACAGGTCTTTGGATGCCCTGCCAGATGTTTTCACTCAAGGCCGGAACTCCGCTTCAGTATGATTTTCCAGAAGGCTTCTCCGCCTACTGGGTACGCGCTGTCAGCAGTGTGGACACCACCGCCACCGTCATGTTTAAGTATGAATGAGGAATATTGGATTGTTGAAACTTGAAACTGGGTAAAGCCTATCGCCCGGTCCGGCGGCTGTTGCGCCACAGTTAAACGGCGTGTGACCCTTCCATGGCTGTGGAGGGCCACGCGAGACCTGTCCGCCGTAGCCTTCCTGTCCGCCGTTTTATCCGCCGTAGTCTCCGAAGGTGGAAGGCATCGCGTAGGTGGAGGCGTAGGAGGCTCGTGGCCGAATCAATCAGTCAATCGGTCGGGTCCCGTCCAGAGCCAAGAATACGCAAAGGAGGCTGCCGAAAGCCAACTGGTACTGCCGACTCAAATTTTCCAATTTCTGGCTTGCACTAAAAGCTAGTTTTGTATATTGTAAAGGTGCTTTTCAAAATGCAAAACTATATTACTAGACTACTGGAGGCGGATTTAGGCGAGTCTTTGAGGACTTGCCCGGTGACCGCAGTCCTTGGTCCCCGTCAGGCGGGAAAATCCACGATGGTCCGTCATTGTCTGGCTGAGCAGAGCCAGGCACTCATTATTGATTTAGATCTGCCCTCGGATCAACGGAAACTCGCAGACCCTGAACTTTTCTTGAAGGAACATGCCAGCCAACTGATCTGCATCGATGAAGTTCAACTGAAGCCTGACCTCTTTCCTCTCCTGCGAGCACTGGTGGACATGGACAGGCGACCAGGAAGGTTCGTGATTTTGGGCTCGGCGTCACGAGACCTGATTCGGCAGTCGACAGAGACGTTGGCTGGACGTATTCACTATCTCGAACTGACACCGTTTCTCTACGCGGAAATGGAGCCCATTCAAGGATACGGCCCCGAATCCTTCCGTCGGCTTTGGTGGCGTGGCGGCTTTCCGTCGGCGTTCCTCGAAGAGTCGGAGGCTGTCAGTTCCCGCTGGCGGCTCGACTTGATACGCACGTTTCTGAGTCGTGATTTGCCTCAGTTCGGTTTTCATATCTCTGCGATGGCGATGGAGCGCTTCTGGAAGATGTTGGCGCACTACCATGGCAATGTGCTGAATGCCTCTAAGCTGGGACAGGCCATGGACATCACGCACGTCACCGTCAAAAGGTATTTGGATGTTCTGGAGGAGACGTTCATGGTTCGTATTCTTCGTCCGTTCGAAGGAAATCTGAAGAAACGGCTGATCAAGTCGCCCAAGGTTTACATTCGGGACAGCGGGATCCTTCACACCTTGTTGGAAATCGACTCCTCGACAGAGCTTTATGGCCATCCCGTGTTTGGCGCCTCATGGGAGGGGTGGTGCATCGAGCAGATTGTCCAGGCCCTTCCAGCGTGGCGCGCCAGTTACTTTCGGTCGTCATCCGGTGAGGAGGTTGATCTGATACTGGAGCGCGGTCAACGTCGGCTGGCCTTCGAGTTCAAAGCCTCTGTCTCACCGCAGGTGACGAAAGGGTTCTTTAACGTGCTGGACATGCTCCAGCCCTCGCGCACCTGGGTCGTCTGTCCGATGGATGGCGAAGGATATCCCATTCAGGCCACAGTCAAGGTCGCAGGGATCAGCGAAACCCTCCGCGACCTGAGACAGAGTATAAGCGGATGATGTAGTCTCCTTGTTAAAGCTATAATCAAAAACATTGGAGGAGTTTTTATGGCGGCAAATGAAACACGCGGCACATCGCGTCGGACCTGTCTGAAATTTATGGCTGCTGCGGCAGGCGGCATTGCCGCAGGCGCTGGAGGCGCTGCGCTGGTGGGACGTCTCGGCCCCGCGCCGACCGGGCCGTTCAAAACGTTGACATCCGAAGAGGCTCAGCTTGTGGATCTGGTTTGCGAGCAGATCATCCCATCAGACAAGGACCCCGGCGCCCGTGAGGCCGGGGTCGTCTATTTTATCGACAAACAACTCCGCGGCCCTTACAAGCGCTTTGCCAATAAGTATCGCAAGGGGCTGAAGTGTCTGCAGCAGACAAGTCAGGCTCTTTTCCAGAAGCCATTTGAGTCTCTGCCCTGGCCTGATCAGACACGTCTCTTGCAGTCCATGGAGTCAGGCAAGGTGCCCAAGGACATCTGGACGGATCCCGGAGCCAAGGAGTTTTTTAATTTGCTTCGCGACCACACGATGCAGGGTTTTTACGGCAGCCCGAAGCACGGCGGTAATCGGAACTACGCGAGTTACAAGATGATGGGTCTGGAGTATCCGCGGGTGATGGGACAGAACCGCTAAGATCGGAAGAGCACACGCCTGAACTCAAG
>CAZXVN010000547.1:0-10403 GCA_964643945.1 uncultured Lentisphaeraceae bacterium
CAAAAGTGGCCGAGCTGCGTCTAGCGGTTTCGGAGACTTGGCGCGACAAGAACGGGCAATCCAAAGAGGTGACGTGCTTTGTTGATGTCGTGGCCTGGGAAAAACTGGCTGAACTCTGCCAACAGTACCTCGCCAAAGGCCGGTCTGTGCTCGTCGAGGGCCGCCTGCAGATGGACGAGTGGAAAAACCAGCAGGGAGAGCCGCGCAGTAAACTGCGCGTGCGTGCCGACACGGTCAAGTTCTTGGGTTCCCCCCAGAAGCAGACCGACGCGCATGACGGTCCTCAGGGCGGCTCAGCCGCGCCTGCAGCGTCAGCGGCCTCGCAGACACACCCCTCCTTGGACACGGGCGCCCCGGCCGCTGCGGGCACCCTAACCGATGTGGGCGCCCCTTTCGAAGCGGGCGACCTAAGCCACGATGAAGAACACCTTCCGTTCTAATTACACGAGAGTCACAAAAGAGGAATTACCTTATGGCCATGCAAAGAAGAAACAGTAGCGACAGACCGGACCGGGAGAACCGCGACCGCGACCGCGACAACACCCCTGTCCGCAAACGTGTGCGGATCCTGGATCCCAACGACATCATCAATGTGAACGATGTCGAGTTCTTGCGCCGGTTCATCACCGAATACGGCAAAATCGTACCCGCCCGCCTGACGGGTGTCACCGCTGCCCAGCAGCGGCAGATCAAGCAGGGCGTGCTTCGCGCCCGCAATATGGGCATGCTGGCATAGCCCAGAGAGGATGAAACATGATGGCTACAGAAATTCTTTTGTTGTCGGATGTCGCGGAGCTCGGCAAAGCAGGTGATGTCGTCAAAGTTGCGGACGGTTACGCCCGCAATTACCTGCTGCCGAACGACCTCGCCGCGCCAGTCTCCCAACACGCCCTGCGCCGCCTCGCAAAAATGCGCAAGGAGCGCGAGGAGTTGTCCCGCATCCAGATGGCGGAGGCCAAAAACACGGCCGCCAAACTGGCCACCGTCTCGGTGACCATCCGTGCCAAAACGGTGGACGGCACCCGCCTCTACGGTTCGGTCACTGCGGGTGATATTGTCGCCGCCCTCGAGGAAAACAACAAGATCATGATCGACAAGTCCCAAGTGGTGTTGCCCGAGCCGATCAAAGAGACCGGCACATTCGACATCACCATCCGGCTGCTTGCCGAGGTGACTTCCACCATCAAGGTGTGGATCGTCGAAGACTAACGCTCACTCATTCCTGCGCTCGAAAGAGCGCAGGAATGAGTTTCTCGTCCATAACTTCAAACGGATTACGATTCAGAGCACGATTAGGATTAGGAGGCGGCGCCTCCCTTCATAATCATAATCTTTATCCTAATCTTAATCGCTCAAGCAACTTACCCTCTCGTTTGCTCCCGCTCTGCGGGCGGCTGGCTGGTTTTCTGCCTCCTAACCGCTGAACCGTGAACCCCTGAACCTCCCCAACCCCTTTTCCTCCCCCCATGCCACGCAAAGCCATACCTTCCCCTGCGGGGCCATCCCTGAGAGTGCCGCCGCACAGTGCCGAAGCGGAGCGCGGCGTGCTCGGCTCCATCCTGCTCGATGCCGGCAGCGACAGCCGCGTGCTGGATCTTTGCACGGAGAACGGCCTCACCCCCGAATCCTTCTTTGCACCCGCGAACCAGTTGCTCTTCGAGACGCTGTCCGAGATGTCACGCGCCTCTGCCACCATCGACCCCCTCACCCTCAACGAGCGGCTGCGCGCCCTGAACCGCCTAGACGACATCGGCGGCACCGCCTATATTCAGGCGCTCATCGACGAAACCCCGACCGCCGCCCACGCCGAGTACTACATCAATATCGTCCGCCAGAAGCACCTGCTGCGCGCCGTCATTTCCTGCGCCCGCGACGCCGAGCGCCGCTGCTTCAATGAGGCCGTCAGCGCCGACCTGATCCTCGGTGAGGTCGAACAGCAATTCCTCGGTATCGCCGAGCGCCGCGAAGGCGCGGGACTCACCTGGCCCCAGGCCATCAACAATACGATGGGCCACATCGACCGCCTCTTTTCGCTCGGCCCCGGCGCGGTCTCCGGCCTGCCCACCGGCTTCGCCAACCTCGACCGGAAGCTCAAAGGCCTGCGCAACGGCGAAATGATCGTCCTCGCCGCCCGCCCTTCCATGGGCAAGACCTCGCTCGCCATGAACATCGCCGAGTGCGTCGCGCTCGGCAGGGACATCTACGGACGCCCCATGAAGGGTGACAACGCCCGCCTACACCCCGTGGCGGTCTTCTCGCTCGAGATGTCCACCGAGTCCCTCGCCATGCGCATGCTCTGCGGCTTCGCGGGCGTGCCGGGATACAAGATCGACCAAGGCCTCATCAATCCCAAGAAAATCAACCAGCAGCTCACCCGCGCCGCCTCGGACCTCGGCAAAGCGCCCATCTATGTCGACGACACCGGCGGCCTCGACGTGATGGACATGCGCGCCCGCGCCCGCCGCATGAAGAAACGCTACAAGATCGAGCTGGTCATTATCGACTACCTCCAGCTCTGCAACTGCCGCGAGTTCGCCAAGCAAGGCCGCCAGATCGAGACCTCCCAGATCTCCGGCCAGATCAAGGCCATGGCCAAGGAGCTGAACCTGCCGGTCATGGTGTTGAGCCAGCTCAGCCGCGCACCCGAACAGCGCGGCGATAAGAGCAACCGTCCCAAGCTCTCCGACCTGCGCGACTCCGGCGCCATCGAGCAGGACGCCGACGTGGTCCTCCTCCTGCGCCGCCCCTTTAAGGTCCAGGGTGACCCATCCGAGGATGCTAAGGACGAGCGCCTCGCCATCGTCGACGTCGCCAAACACCGCAACGGCCCCACCGGCGAGGTGCGCCTCAACTTTGAGGAAGAATTCACCCGCTTCGGCGACCGCAAAGACGAGGGCGGCGAGACCGACGGCCTCGATCCCGACCCCTCGGCCGAAGCTCCCGACGGGATGTAGGCTTCGACACCCGTCGACAGCTATCGATGGCCGTCGACGGCTGTCGAGGATTTGTCTTCCATCTCCCGCGTACCCCGGCACGCGGGATACCCCGTGCAGCCCCAGAAGCTCTGGCCCGCTGTCGGCCCGCTCCGTACCGCGCGCGACCGCATCGCCTTGCCGCACAACGGGCAAACCGGCGCGTCGGGCTCGGGCTCTTGCCGCTCGCGCTCCTCCAGCCGACAAGCGGCCATCCGCTCGCGGAAGCCCCCGTTTTTCACGAACGCCTCCCCTTGCGCCTGAAGCTGGTGGTTCAGCATGTTGATCGTTCGGCTGATCAGAATCAGCAGCGCATTCGCGGCCACCGTGTCGTCCTCGTGGTCCAGCCACTTCGCGAACCGCTTTTTCTGTTCCAAGATGTGCGCACATGAATCATGCGCCGCATCCTTCCCGAGTTCCGGCGCGTCCAGCCGCACCTCAAAAACCGACCGTGCCTCGTCCGACGACGTCCGCCACGGCGCGAGCCCCTTCTGCAAAAGCCAGATCTCGTAGTCGCCCCGAAGTTCGCCCAGGCTTGCCCGCGCCACATCCGTCAGCTTGATCTCCGTCTCTTTGGAGGTTGCGGCACGCTCCGAGCCCTCGACGATGTTCTGCCGCCCCGAACGAGCGGCCTGCGTCATCTGGTCGAACGTGCGTCCGCACGGGTCGTTCTTCCGGTTCAGGAAGCGCTCGCAGAACCGGATCGTCCCAAGCTGGACGAGGGTGCTCAGCGCAAAGGAGTCCAGTTTCCAGTATGCGGCGATCCTTCCCGAAGGTGCATGCAGCACACTGCCGCCCGAACAGTTTGCACAGTCCGACCTACCTGTGTTGAAGGCTTTAGATCGGAAACTGAGCCTGATTTGGCGTTCCCGAATAATCCGTAAGCAGAGCCCTTATGAGGAGTTTGTTAAATGCCTCGCTAAACAGATTACGCACTATATGAAGAAGGCGGGGGTGTAGTATCAGCGGGCGGTCAAAACCAGCCACTGATGGGCACTTGAAATCCAGCCACCTTGACGAGGCCGTTCAACCGATAAAACAGTTCCTGAAAAGGGAACGAGTTTACAATGGCGAACCAGATCAAGATGGCAACGAGTGCTTCAATCATAGAACTTTACAGCCGTGGTTGGACACAGCGGCGGAATGCACGCGAACTGGATCTGAGCCGGGAGACGGCCTGCGCCCCGCGCAGTTCGAGATCCAGTTTACGTTCCAGTCGCCACCTCAACAGGAACCGCTTGCGCGTATCGGACGCCTCGGCCAGTTTGAAGGGTGGAATCGTTGACTTGGCCATAAATACTCCTCACTGACAGGCTGTACGCCCCGCCGTTTCAATAAAGAGTTTCACTTTCTGATTTTCCACTGCTTCGCATAGCAATACACGCAAAGATGCGGGCAGGTGTTGTACTCGCCGATGTCCTTGCTGACCATGCAGCCGCACGCGGCCCGTTGGCCAGGGTCTTTCAGCGACCTGCGCTTCTTCACAGGCTGCGTTCCGAAGAGATCCGCCTGTGTCGGCTCCGCACCGACCCCAAGGAACTCCATTAATAGCCTGTCATGTTTAAAAAGGCTGGCGATCAGACGGTCGTCGACACACCGGTTGTGCTCAACGCCGTATGAAGCCAGATCAACCTTCTCCGCACACGTGCCAAGCTTCAGCCGCCAGCGCTGATTAAGACCGGCAAGCCCTTTGGCGAATTCAAGCATCTCTTCGACACTGAACTCGCGGGCCTGGACTCCGGCGCCGGCAAGGTTCTTGGCCACCTTCGCATAGGCGGAAATGTCGCAAAAACTGAACACCAGGCGCGCGGTATACGGCGCCAGCGCATTCCCGACTTTCTCGGCTTTCTTCAGCAAGTCGGTCACCGAAAGCGTCTCCGTCAGGAGCAGCGGATCAAACCGCCAGACCACGCGCTCTTTCCCCAAGCGCTGCGAAAGCGTGATGAAGGTCTCTATGCGCTCTTCCAATGGCGGAGCACCCGGCTCCAGCCGCTCGGCGTCATAGTCGTTCAAGGTGAACTGAAAGTAATAGTTGAACCCCTTGTCATCAAAGAAGTCCAGCTTATCGAGCATCGGCTTCGGGTTCTTGGTCCAGAAGACAAACAGGCGCGTTTTTTCAAAGCTCACGTACAAGGGCACACCGTTGAACGGGTTTGTCCATTTGACAAAACCCCGCCTTACCCTGTTGACCAGCCAATCGGAATAAAATGCAGGAATGTCGGTTGAACGACTGGCAGAAATAATAACCGGCGCTTGCGCATCGGCTTCAGCACCGTCAACATTAATTCTGACTCTGTCCCACTCGGCCACAACCAGCCACCTTTCAAATCTTGATCACCTTGCGTATATAGCCCTCTGTATCGCACATTGAAACCACTGGCCATTAGGCCACCTGAAGAGGCGCCCGTTCTTGCGACCGTGGTCATTCCCACGGATTAAAGACATCGGCACGCGTAAAGGCGACGTCCGCAGTGTTCCTTGTGACCAGCGTCAGGTGGTGGGCAATCGCAGTGGCGGCCAGCAAGGCGTCAACCGTCGGCCGGGGATGGCCCTCGGCTTCGGCCTCCGCACAGAGTCTACCCCATTCCAGCGCGACCTCCGCGTCAACAGACAGGATACGGCTCCCGAAGCGGGCTCGCACGTCGTTGTCGAGCCACGTTTGCAGGCGGCGGGCTTTGCGAGAGTCTCCGAGGCGCAGAATCCCTTTTCTCAGTTCGCCAAGGGTCAAGACCGAGAGGTAGATACGGTCATTAGGTATCTGCTCCAGCCACCGCAGCACCTTGGCGGCCGGTTTCGGCCGGATCACTTCGGAAATCACGCAGGTGTCGAACAGGTAGTTCACAAGTTCACCTCGCGCCCGGTGTCGCGGCTGCGGGGAATGTCCCATTCAACGCCGCACAGCGGAGATTTTCTAAAATATGAAACAAATGAGTCCGCAGGCTCGTTCTGCTCGGCATACAGCGCTTGCGGAATGATCATGACCACGGGGACCCCGCGCCGCGTGACCGACTGAGGGCCTTCCCGCAGGGTCTTGTCAACCACCTCGCTGAACCGGTTTTTAGCGTCCTGCAATGCCCACGTTGCTTTCATAACCCCTCCTTGTTCTGGCTAGTCTGTCTAGCCGTCAAGATGTTACACAAGCCCTTCCGTAAACGCAAGCCGGATTTGAGAGAGCCGCGCCGCACGTCACACGCGCTTGAACTCGCACCAAGCGAAGGTCACCACGCCCACCCCCCACAGCCCGGCGATGCACTGCCACGGCGAGGCGTGAAGCAGTTTCGGCAGACCCACTTTGCCGTAATCCTTCCACACCAGCACCGTGTCTTTGAGATGCGGATACGCCTCGGCATAGAGCGCCGCGCCCAGCAGCATCCCGGCGATCACGTACAGCGCGTGCCAACGCCCTTCGCCTAACGCACCCACCGCTGTGCCTGGACAGAACCCCGCCACCGCCCAGCCCGCGCCGAAGAGCAACCCGCCCACCGCCACTGCACCCACATTCATCGCTTTGTGATTCAGCACGATCAGCTTCGCCTCACTCAGGAGTTGAAACCCCACGCTGCCGACAAGAATCGCCGAGAACATGAACTTCACAATCGTCATGTCCCGGAATATCAGGGCGCCGATCTGCCGGTCAAACCTCAGCACTCCGCCCTTCTGCATCAGGAAGCCGAACAAGATCCCTGTCAGAAGGCCCAACACAGGCTCACTCATCGTCGTTTCCTTTCCGATACAACGGGCCCGCGACCAGCACGCCGCCCGCAAAGAAACAAAGGAGCGCCGCGACCCCGCTCGCAGAGAGCTGCATCACGCCGCTCAGCCCGTGCCCGCTCGGACACCCGTCCGCCAGCCGCGCGCCAAACATCGCCACCGTACCGCCCACAAACGCCCACACGCCACGCTGCAGCAGACTGTGCCCGAAATGACGCGCCCAGATCGACGGCACGCTCTCCCATTCGAACGCGCCGCCCGTCAGCGCGCCCAACAACGCTCCGACAAAGATGCCGCACACCAGCATGAACTGCCAGTCGACCTTCACCGTCTCTTTCTGAAAGTAGGCGTTCTTCGCCACCCGCTCCGGAAGAAACTCCCGCTCAATCATCGCCGCCGCCCGCACAAAGGTCGTCGACGTTCCCAGATAGGTGGTCTTGCCCAACATCTTCGTCGTGGCGAACGCCGAGACGATCGCCAACAGCCCGACCAACGCGCCCGCCACATACGGACGCCAACTTCCGCCTGCTTGCTGATAACCCATAGTCCCCTCCATCGCTTATCCTGATCGCCCACAACGAAGCCTTGCAGTTCGCCAGGTGCAATTTCATCCATAACTCGCTTTATCGTAGCACCGCACATGCAAGGGGTCAACGTTAACGAATGTTACCCGCTTGAGTTAAAAGCATGCAAAAAGCATGGCCTGTTCTCTTGTTACACGGTATAGTGTATCATGTGTTGAGTTTGATAATGGAGTAATGAAAAGGCCCTCATGAGTAAACACATTGTTGGGATCGTCGCAAGCGTTATGTCCGTCTTCTCGTATTGCCGGGCCGAGTCCGGCGTGCAGTGGGACACCTCGGTGGCCCACCAGCTCGCCTTGCGCCTGAACGGCGCAGAGGTGTGGCGCTTCCGCGCCGACCCTGCGGCCGGCACCAAGCCCTTCTTCGATCCCGTGTGTGTGGCAGGCGGGCCTTCACTGACATGCGCCCGCCCGCCAGACCACGTCTGGCATTACGGCCTTTGGTTTTCATGGAAATTTATCAATGGCCTGAACTACTGGGAGGAGAGCGCCGGAAAATCGCAGGGCCAGACCTTTTGGTCTGCTCCAAAAATCGAGACCCGCGCCGACGGCAGCGCCGTCATCACCTGCATGCTCGGGTACCGTCCGTCCGCCACGAATGAACCGGTTTTAAGCGAGCAGCGCACGATCACCGTCTCTGCGCCAGAGGCGGACGGCGCGTATCACATGGACTGGACGCAGCTCTTCACGGCGGGCGGTCAGCCGGTGACCCTCGACCGCACGCCGCTCGCGCGCCAACCCAACGGCCAATCGTCGGGGGGTTATGCCGGCCTGTCCGTGCGGTACGCCCAAGCCTTCACCAACGTGGAATCGGTCTCTGCCGCCAGCGGACGCGTGCCCTGCGATCCGGGCGGGCGGTGTTACTTCACAGCCGCCGCCGCAGAGCAGAACGGGGTCATCAGCGGCAAGCCTTACGGAATCGCCCTGCTCGCGCATCCCGCCAATCCGCGCGCCCCAGGCGACTGGTATCTGATCGAGAATCCTAAACAACCCTTCTATTACATCAACGCCGCGTTCTTGGTGAAGAGCGCGTTCGTCATTCAACCCAAAGACACCCTGACGCTGCGCTACCGTGTGTGCGTCCACCCTGGCCGCTGGGATGCAGAGGCTCTGCGCAAGGCTGCCGCCCGGTTTGCCGAAGGCTAGACCGCCGGACGCCCAAAGCAAACCGTCGACGACGAAGCAGATGGCCGTGACCGAACATTTGCGGTCTTGGGAGTTGCCCCCGATCATCATCGAGGGTGGGCGGGCGGCTGTGTTGAAAGAACACTGCGTTTTTTCTGGAAGAAACCCTATCCTTATTTCGACATTATTCACCGTAAGGGATTAGTTGTTCTAGGAGGTATGTCATGAGCACAGTTAACCGAGTCACCTTGCCAAGACGGGTTTCTCTGCCCTTCCTGATCAGCGCAGGCCTGCTTACCCTCGTGCCCGGCCCCCTGTTCGCCGGAAAACTGATCTTGCAGGACAACCCCGCCTATGGTTACTCCGGCACAACCGACACATGGCTCGACGAGAGCGCGCAGACCGACAACTACGGCGGCGCGGCGAACGTGCGGATTCAATACAACAGCGGAGTCAGCGACGCCACGCTTCTCAAGTTCGACCTGCCTACCGTAAGTTTTCAGAGCATCGCTTCGGCCACGCTGGAACTTTACTATTACGATCAGTACAGCATGTCCGGCGACAACGCGGTCTGGCTCACGCCCTACCGCATCACTCCGGGCATGAGCTGGTATGAGAATGTTTACAACGGCACCCCCGGCCACGGGGCCAGTTGGAAGTACCGTGACGACCCCGAGACTTTGCAGTGGACGGGCCAATACGGCGCGTGGTATGACAAGCTCGATGACGGAAATTCCATGTCCAAGATCAAGCGAGACGGCGGGAGCGTGCCCGATGCCATCGCGCCGCCCGCCTGGGTGCCCTGGAGTGTTGCCAGCTCTGTGTCGCAATGGTACGGCGGCCAAACGAACAACGGGTTTGTCCTGTTCGAATCCGGTTTCCAAGGCAGCGGAAGCATAGCCGCCGGCCTGTTCGAATCGCGCGAGTCCGCCACGACGGCCAACCGCCCCAAACTCACGATCATCTATCAAGGCGCCCGCATCGCGTGGGGCGGCCACGTCGACGGCATGTGGGACGCGGCCACCGCCAACTGGGCGATCGGCGGATACTGGGGAGCTTTCGACAACGGCGACCACGTGACGTTCGGCGTCTCCATCGTCTCGAACATCACGGTGACAGGCGGCGGCGTGTCGCCGGGCTCGGTGACCTTCACCAACGCGGCCGGGCGTTATACTCTTTACGGCGGCGCCATCAACGGCGCCTGCGGCCTCGCCAAACACCGTGCAGGAGAGATCCGGCTGACCGCGCCCAACAGCTACAGCGGCCTGACCGACCTTGCCGGCGGCACGCTCCTTGTGGCGACCAACCTGGCTTTAGGTTCAACCGCCACCGGAACGGTCGTGCGGAGCGGCGCCACGCTCCTGATCGAAGGCGGCGTGGCCTACGACGCGCCCGAGTCATTGAGCCTCTCGGGAAGCGGCTCCACAGGCGCTGGCGCCCTGCTGACTACAGCCGGAACAACGCGCTTCGCGGGCGCGGTCACCCTGGCCGCCCCCGCCGATATCGGCGCGCCAAGTAACGCCACGCTCACCCTGTCGGGTCCTATCGGAGGCGCCTGTTCCTGGCGCAAAGTCGGTGAGGGCACGGTGGCGCTCAGCGGCACCTCCCCCAACACACACACCGGTGCGCTGACCGTACTAAGAGGAACGTTGCGGCTGGCCAAAAACGGCTGCGTGGCCATTCCCTCCGCCCTCGATGTGGGTGACGGAACCCAAGCGGCCAGCGTCATCGCCGATGCGGCCTTTCCGTTCGCAGCGACCGCGACGGTCAGCGTCGCGGCGCAGGGTCTGCTCGACCTCCAGCTTTCCACCGCCACCCTCTCGGCCCTCACCATGTCCGGTGGCCGCGTGACGGCCGCCGGCCTCGGCACGCTAGCCGGACTTTCGCTATTCGACCCTGAAAACAGGTTTTTTAGGGGTGCTGGTCTTCAAAAACACCAATGTTTTTAAGGTTTCCAGCCTCGGAAACCGGTTGGCTACAGACCTTGCCCCTTTACCGCGGCGTGACGGCGG
>CAZXVN010000548.1:0-2682 GCA_964643945.1 uncultured Lentisphaeraceae bacterium
CGCGGGGACCGTCATCGGCCGGGCCGGCTACTGGGCCGACGGCGTGCGCGTGGGCGCGGTCAGCCTCGTCGCCGCCGGCGTCGCCCCCGCCTCGCCGAGTCCCTCCCGCAGCCCCTCGGGCGGCCCCTGACTCAGCCGCGACCCCCCGTCATCGCCTTGAAGCAGCCACGTCATAGTCAAGGGTGGTCTGTTGCGATTATCTGGCCGGCTCGACTGTGCCGGGCTTTGGCCACACGTACTTCGCACGGCCGTCCGAATCGCAAAAGATTATGCCGACTTTCCTTGCACGCTTTTCTCCAAGGATTCTGACGAACTCTTTGACATAACGGAATCGGTCCGTCGGTTTCTTAAAATTCAACTTGCTTCCAATGCCCCTGATTTCTTTGATCTGTTCATCCGTCAGAAGTATCATGCCTGTCTGATTGTCGAAGATGTTGCCGGTCAGAGCCAAATTAGCCTGAGATTGATCCGCGCGATATTTTTTCGCCTCTTCCGCAGTCAACTCGTATGGCTCGAAGGGAGATGCACTTGACCGTTGTGTATCGGATGCCTTGATGGTCGATCGTTCCACCATATCAAACGTTGCGTCGGCATTCGCTTTAACATCGCCCACGAAGATTACCTCGTTTGCCACGTTGCGAACGGTGATGCCAACTGACTTACCCGCCACCACCTTTAGCTTGCCCCCAATCTCCTGTGCGAGGTCGCGCACATCTTGTTCCGACCGCAATCTGCTCGCGTATTTGTCGCATATCTTGCTTGCTTCGTCCCTGATGGCAGGGTAGTCGGAGACCAGATCACCTTGGCTGTCCGTTGCAACTTGGGCAACGTCCAATTGAATGCGTTTGTTGCCAGGAGCCGTTATTTTCTCAAGCAAACCATGTTCTTTATGCTTGCCGGCTTGTTGCGATTCCACCAGTCGGTTGCCCTGGAATGCTACCAGCACTGCGCGCACCTTTCCGTCGATGGTCCCAAAGCTCAACGATCCGTAATCGTACCACAGTAGAGCTTGGAGCGAGCCTTTTTCCGCGCCTTCATACATATCCAGACTGACGAGCAAGCCATCCTGCTCCCGCAACACACCGCGCACCCGTGTCGATCTCTCTTTGCCCATAATCTCTTTCACGGCGGATATATCAGGGGTCTTGCTACAGGCGATAGTCAGTTCCTTCTCTCTGCCAGCAAGAAAGTGTACCGCTCCAGGCAAAGCATCGGCAATGCTTTTTCCCAGCAGAACTTGCAGCACCTTCCGAGCTTCCTTCATATCTATCGTCGTCTGTGATACCGAAACGAATAGGCAAGTGCCAAGCAGTTGAAGCGATTCCCGTGCGGCCTTGGTTCTCACTTCGTCATTCACAACGTTTGCGCCGTTCTGTGCCTTGACGAAATCCCTATCTGCCTCGCTCAACGTCTCGATGGGAATGGTGATGGTCTTGCCGTCTTCCTTTTTCAGACGTACTGTTCCGTCTTTCAGGTCAACGAATTCCCCCTCAACCGTGTGCTTTCCGGTCGAGTCAGTCCACGTCCTTGTAAACGCGACCGGCGTGCAAACTGCCAGAATAAGCACCACAGCAATTAAGGTTCTCATTTGCTTCGCCCTCCTATCGCACCTGGCAAGGACAACAACGGCTTCTGGTACCCTTGCCGGGTACTGCCTGTAACGTCTTGCAGCAAGCCGGTGCCGCCAAAGTTCCTCACTGTCGTTTGATGTCGATTGAAGCCTCAGCGAGTTTCGCACCGTCCCTTGCGATGAGCCAAACTCGCAGATTGCATGTGCGCGGGATGAAATCTGGGTCGGCAAATCCAGGACCGACCTGCGGCAGCGGAATCTCGACACCGTTTCCTTCGCCAGTTCTCCAGCGCGACAACATGAAATAGGTCGTGGACGAACCGAATCGCTGTTTGCCGCCAACACGATACCTGTTCGTTGCAGCATACACGCTTTGCTTACCGAAGCTATTCCCTTCGCAGACGAAATCGAACTGGCCGTTGTTGAACGTGTTGACCTGATGAGTGATGGCCACGCCTGTCTTGGTCGCAAGTTCCAGCGCGTTTTTCACCGCATCATCAACCCTTCCCTGTGGGATGCTAATTACCTGCTCGTGCGCGACACCGGAGCCAGGCACAACGAACGTGATAACCAAGAGTTCTGATTCCTTGAACTTGCGAGAAGGAGTTACGACCAAGTAATCACTATTGCCACCAGACTGGACGACCGCGATTGTGGCCTCCAAATGGCCCGGTGCCTTCGCATTCTCCGTTTTGGCGGGCTGCCCTCGTTTGTCTGCCGACGGGTTTGGCTTGCCTTCCTTGGGATTTTCGGTAGGCTTCGCAGCGCCGACGGACCCTCCAATCTGTGGCCTCGCACCTCGCCAATCGACCGTTTCAGACCAGATGACCTTATCCTTGCTGAGCAGCCAGACGTGCATCGCACCTGGCTTTGAGAACCGATCTAACGGCAACTTAAACTCCAGCCGTAGTATGCCCTGGTCGTCCGCCCACCGACCTAGCTCGCAGAACACGGCATAGGTCGCTTTCTCTGTTTCAGTGACCACGCATACGGACTGCTTCCCCAACGAGTTCTTGCCCGCACTTGCCGTAAATGGCTGACCAGCCACACGAAATGTGGTATCCAAGTAGCCCTCTTTTTCAAGACCGTGATAAGCGGCCACAAGCGCAGCA
>CAZXVN010000549.1:0-2900 GCA_964643945.1 uncultured Lentisphaeraceae bacterium
TTGTTTTTTTTTTTTTTTTTCAAGCAGAAGACGGCATACGAGATCATAGCCGGTGACTGGAGTTCAGACGTGTGCTCTTCCGATCTATCCGCTCATAGTTGTCCTGGCATTCCTTGTTGCCATAGTCTTTGCCCTTGCCGATGAAGTGATAGTCATAGCCGTGAGCCAGCTCATGAAACACGACAAACGGGTGGCGGTAGCTGTCTCCCACATGGGTCGCAACGCTGAGCGACATGAACGATTCAGGATCCCTTGGAATCGTGTATCCTTGGTTGATCAGCCAGGAGCGCTCCGGGTGATACGACAGGTCCACCTTCTCCTTGTACTCGATCCAGATGGCGTTTTTCTCCTGCATGTTGTTCACCGCCAAAGCCGGGGCGGCCAGTTTGATCTGGTAGAGCTCCCATTTCAAATGCTCAAGCGTTCTGGCCGTCTGCTCGGGATATTTCCTGCGCACGTCGCGATTGATGTAGACGGTCCACCCTTCCAAGTTGAGAATCTCGAAGCGGTCTTCTGAACCCGGATTCGCGGACGGCTTCCCTGCAGGATCCGCCGCTGCGGAAGCGGCTTGAGCGATCTCGCGGCCCTGCAAAGGGCCACACTGCCATGCCAATGCGATGAGCAGAAAGACAACACGTCGGCGCTTCATCGCAGGGCTCCTTGACGGCTGACCACGATCAGCTCGTTCGTGGTCGAATCGGCCCTGACAAGCCCGATGGAATTCTTGGCGGTCACTTTGACATCGTAGGTTCCCGCGATTTTCACAACCAGGCTTTCCGTCACACAGCCCAGCGTACCGGTAAGATCGGCAGCCTTTCCGCTGACGGTCAGCTTATTCACTGTGACATCCGGCGGGAGACGGTCGAATGTGAAGCTGCCCAACTCGTAACCGATCTTGAAACCCCGCGCTTCCAGCACCTGCTTAACCCTGGGAATCAACCGGGCGGCGTTCCAGTAATAGATGTGGTTCAGCACCGGATCAGGAAGATTCAGCCCTTCCATTTTGGGGCCCCCGTGCAGGCCGCTGGTTACCTGGCTGGTCTCTAGAACTTGTCGCTCATTCAAATATCCTTCGGCACGCCCGGCACCAAAGTTGTCGGATCCGAAAAGAATTCGATCACGGTATTTGATGTAAAACTCCCTGGCCTTGCTCACTGTGTAATGCTCCGGCTGCCGGCTGTTATGAGTAAAGGCCAGGTCCACAAACACATTCGGATATTGATCAAATATCCCGCCCAGTTTGTCCAGCCCCGAATCGTTTTGAAGCATGAAGAGCCCGTGGGCAAAAATAAAGATGGTTTGCGGATGCTTTTTGGCGACCTCAATCGTATCTTCTTCAAATTTCGGGAAGGCGGCGTTATTTGATTTTGCATTCCCCGGATCACCCGTGTGATAGCCCACCAGCGGCATGCCCTGCCGCCCGGCTTCATCGAGCTGCTCATGGATCAGGGGTGTCTTGCTGGACAGGATCGCCCCGTGCGGCCACAGTTTGAGGCCCACAAACCCCTGCTCCTTGAATGTCTTGATTTCATCAACACCCCACCAGATCCCTTTACTGGGTATCGTAAACGCACCCGGGACAAACAGGATTCTGTCGTTCAGCTTTTCCTTCACATACACCATGTCATTACCCGGCATCTGCCGCACGCTGGCTGGGCTGGCATTGCTCCCGCTGTTGTCTTTTACCCAGAACAAGCCCGCCAGCGAAATCGTGATCGTGCCGCCCCATTGATCCATAGAATCAACTGCTTTTGCATACTCGGTTTTAGCATCCATGTGGGTGTGCATATCCACGCGCGGCATCGCGGATAGCGGATAGACCACCTGCTGGTCCGCCACTGCGGAAACCGTTACTGTCATTCGTAAGCAGAAGACCGTGTTGATTGTATGTTTTCTATTCATGTGATGACCTTGAAGCCAAATCCAAAACAATCCGGTTATCCTCAGGAAGGATTCGCAAGCAGGATTCGGGAGCGTTTGTGAACACGCCGTGGCTCGCTGATATGAAATAAGGTGCGTTCCTGAACTCACATGACAACTTTCTCCGGTCGATCTTGCGGAAAGGCAGAACCGCCTTCTTATCACTGGACAATTCGAGGAACCAGCCGTCCTTCAAGCCGCCCGCTGCGGAAAGGCTGATGGTGGTTTCATTAAACACCATGAGCATCTCGCCCTTGGGTGAGTCAACCGGCCATCGCACTGTAAGTTCGCCTGCCTTGCGATCATCCACGGTCGGGGCGCCTCCCTTGACCTCCTCTCCACCGGCAGTTTTCAACCTGAGACCCGCAACAGTCTGGGAAGTGCTCCAGCAGAATCCGTCCACCACCGGCAACGTATAATAAAAACACTGGCTTGTTTCGCCCCTTTTTGTCAGGTAATCGGAGGCAACCGTCTCGTCAAACACATGAATATCCCTGAACCGCATGGTTCCCTGATCCCAGAGCAGGTTGGCCCTGTAGAACCGCGAATTGAACCATACCGTCTTTTGGTTCTTTGTCGAGTGATCACTCAACACGGTAACCGAGGTCGGGGGAGTCACCTTGTATTTTTCCTTGAACCATTTGCCGGTCTCGCCCAGAGTCTTCACTTCCACTTTGCCCTCTTTCTGCAGGCTGGCGATCATGGGCATCTGGATGTTAAAGCCCTTAGCCATCCGCTTCCACGTAAATGAGTTCTCCTGGCCAGCCTGAGTGTAGGCATAGCCCATAGCCGCGCCATCAATGAATGCATCGAAGTACCATTTGCACCAGCCGGCATCACCCCCGCCGCCCTCATAGACAGGTTCAAGAGAGACAACTTTCTGGTGATCCCCCCCCAGCCCGCTGTCATACTGATGAATGGGATCACTCCCCAGCATCCTGAATATGGGGATCGGAATCTGGTTTGCGGCATTCTGGGCG
>CAZXVN010000550.1:0-4683 GCA_964643945.1 uncultured Lentisphaeraceae bacterium
TTGTCTGATTTTTTTTTTTTTTTCAAGCAGAAGACGGCATACGAGATCATAGCCGGTGACTGGAGTTCAGACGTGTGCTCTTCCGATCTATGAGGAGGTGGATGTCAGGATTGAGTCCAAGCAGTTGCAGGCGATCCGTGCCCTGCCGTTGAAGCCCGTCACCATGCAACTCGACCTGCTTTTCACGCCGCTACAGATTCTGCCGGACGGTCAGCGTCCGCAGACGGCCTATGTGCTGTTGGCCGTGGATGCGCAGAGCGGTTTCATCATTGCGGGCGATCTGCTTCAGGCCACGGAGGGGATTGCCCGCATGTGGGCACAGATACCCGAGCGGCTGTTGAAAATATTCGGACGTCTCGGGGGGTGCCCCGCAACGATCGAGATCTCTACGGATCGGATGGCTAACTTGTTGCGGCCTCTCGGCGAGTTTTTGCCATTCAAAATGGTGAGGCGTGAGCGCCTCGCCATGTTGGAGAATGCACGCGAAAACCTGAGTGCGACTATTGCGCGGCAGGAGAAGCGGGAACAGTAGGGCGCTTGCGGCGCAACCCCAGCAGGAGCAGTCCCGCAAGCAGCATGGAGGCGCCGAACGCAGGCAGAAAGGAATCCGAGATTCTGCCCCATACGCCAACAGCAGCATAGACGGCGGACACCGCCAAATTGCCGAGTGCGGTCACGGCGACCACCTGCGGCAGGGCTTGGCGCGAGAGGCCGCTAAACAACATGGAGGTTTCGGCTAAGACGGGAACGGGGCGCAGAGCCAACAGCACCCAGATGCCGTGACGCGCGTGAAAGGCGTTCAGCCGGGCGACCTCTTCTTTGCCGATGAGCGTTTCCGCAGGGGCTGAGGCGTAACGCCCGAGGAGGTAACCTGTGGTGGAGCTGAGCGTCATGCCGATAAAGGAGGCCAGTGTCCCGCCGAAAAAGCCGAGCGTGAGGCCGCACGCGGTGCTGATCAGGCTGGACGGTACAGGCATGACACTGTCGACCGCCAGCAAAGCGGTGAGAAGCGCACCGGTCATGTAACGGTGGGTGCCGGCTTGAGCAATCAGACGCCGGGTCCAATCGTTGACCGACGTGCCGAACAGACAGAACGGCACGATGATGGCGAGCAACACGAGGACCAACAGGGTGAGGGTTCGGAAGGGGAAGGGTTTCATGGAAGAAGAGGTGAAGGGTGGATGCTGACAGGTTTAGAGGTTGAAATGTGCAAGGGCATTAAAGAATTACCATAACAAAAAACGGTTGAGGGGGGAGAGTGTGAAATGAGTGAGCAGACGTTATCCGTGCAAGGGATCGTTGAGTTGGCCAGTGCGTTTTATGGTTCGTCCGTGTTGTTCGCCGCGTTGGAGCTATCTGTCTTTACGGTGATCCAGCGGGAGGGCAACCGGATCCAGACGGAAAAACTGGCGGGCATTTCGCAGCTTGATCCGCGCGGATTACGCTTGTTGCTTGACGCCTGCGTGGCCGTGGGGTTGTTGCGCAAAGAAGGGGAGTGTTATTCTAACACGCCTGCGGTTGAGAACACGCTCGTGACGGGCTCGCCACAGGATTTGACGCGCGCCGTGCGTTACAACCGCGATGTTTATCCGGCGTGGGGTCGGCTGGCGGAACTGGTGAAAAGCGGGCAGCCGGTTGAGGCTCCGGAGGTTCATTTGGGCGCGGATGCCGGCCGGACGCGGCGTTTTGTGCTTGCGATGCATGGGCGGGCATTGGGGATCGGACGTACGGTTATCCCGCTCCTGGATCTTCGTGGTTGCCGCAGGTTGCTCGACTTAGCGGGAGGCCCCGGAACGTACGCGGTCCTGATGGCGCAGGCCTATCCGGAACTGACCTGCGTCACCGTCGATTTGCCTGCGGTTTCTGCGGTTGCGGCCGAATTGGTAGGGGATGCGGGACTTTCCGGGCGGGTGACCTGTCATGCGGGTGATTATCACGCGGATACCTACGAGGCCGCCACGTTCGACACCGTGACCCTCTTTGGGGCGTTGCACCAGGAGTCGCCGGAGCAGATTGTCGCGATTCTGAAAAGAGCCCGTCATGCGCTGAAACCGGGGGGACGGATCTACATCTTGGATATGATGACGGATGCCACGCACACGCGCCCGGCCTTCTCCGCGCTGTTCGCGGTCAACATGGCGTTAACCACGCACAACGGATGGGTTTTTTCGGATGAAGAGCTACACGGCTGGTTGCGTGAGGCTGGCTTCGAGAAGTGCGCGACACGCGCCGTTCCGCCGCCCATGCCGCACTGGCTGGTTTCGGCGTGCAAGCCGGATCATTGACTCCGGCAATAGACGCCCTCGAAGATCTCAGTCCCCTTGTAGAAGAGCCTGCAACAGGGACCTTTTTCGATAAACTCATAGCGCTTGTTTTTCGAAACATAGCGCACCCCAGAGGCCGTCATCGCCTGGTAGAGCGTAATCGTTTTCCCGCTGGCCAAGCGCAGGCGTATTTTGCCGTCGAAGGTGCAGACAAGTCCGTTCGGCAAGGTCTCTGTGCGTTTCTCTTCACTGTAGGTGACGTGTATCATTTCCGCATCCATGTTGATAAAACGGGACTCGCGAATCTTGCCGGATTTGGACGTGTAGCAACCGGAGAGTCCCGCGAGCATGAGCAACGCGGCACACAGACGCGCCCAACCGTGCCCCTTATGGCTAAGTGTGTTAGCAAACATACCCATAGCTTACCGCTTGTCGGCGGAGACGGCAAGCCAAGGATTCGTGCAGCTCCGCAGGCGCCGCTGAAATTCGCTGGACGATCTGACGCAGCGTGGTGTACGCTGTCATTGCTGGTCTGGCGGGTGCGTTTGTTCCAGCGACAGCCGACACGGTATGAGATGAAACAGACGGTCAAGAACAGGATTGTGCTGATCACGGGCGATGGCAAAGGAAAGACCACTGCGGCGTTGGGCATGGTGTTGCGTGCGGTGGGCCACGGGCTGCGCGTGTGTGTCGTGCAGTTCATCAAGCGCCGCAGCGACACGGGTGAAATGCGGGCTTTGGCAGTCCTGCACGGGGTGGAACTGCATCTGTGCGGCGAAGGTTTCGTGCTGACAAAGGCCGGGCCTGTCTTCGAGGCGCATGTGCGCGCCGCGGAGGCAGGCTTGCTGCTGGCTGCTGAGAAACTGAACGATCCGGCATACGGCATGGTGGTGCTTGACGAGGTGTGCGGGGCCGTGGCCGAGGGGTTGCTGACCGCACCTGCTGTGCGCACGGCGATCGGGCATGCGGCACCCCGCACCGTGGTCGTGCTGACCGGTCGTGATGCCTGTCAGGAACTTGTCGATCTGGCCGACACCGTGAGCCGTATCGATTGTGTCAAACATGGCATGGCCGACGGCTGGCTGGCGCAAGAAGGCGTGGAATGGTGAACGCCCGAGCAGGGCACAAAAAAGCCATCAATAGAGCGGAGCCGGAGAAAGCCCCGTTTTTCGCAGGCCTTGCTGCACGGCTGGACTTAGCGCTGCCACGGCGGGATTTCGGGCAGCAGGGCGGCGAACTCGTCCGCCAACTTCTGCTCGTACGCGCCTGCGAAGGTGCCGTCGCGGAACTTGGCGTAGGCCTCTTTGCAGAAGCGTTCCCACGACTCCTCTTCGTGGCCGGGGTTAATGGGATAAAAGCGCGCGCGATTTTTTTGGGCTGCGGCCTGATCGCCCTCCGCGTCGCCGATCATGAGAATGTTGTCTGCGGCGTATTTGCCGTGGGTGGCGATGTGGAGGTGCTCGGCCTTGGTGCCCAGCTCCTGACCTGCGATCAGGTTGACGTAGCAGTGGATCTTGTGCAAGCTCCACTCCTTGATCAGCGCCTCTTCCGGGGTCTGCGAGACCACGATGGCATCGCTCTGGGAGTGGATCAGTTCCAGCGCCTGCCGGGCCCAGACATAAGGAGGCACGGGCTTCATGTTTTCGTCGATGTCGCTGTTGATGGACGCACTCCAGTTCAAAAGGCGGAGCAGTTCAGGATCGTGTGTGCGTGCAACTTCGGCCTTGAGCGAGGGGTTGCCGAGCGGCAGGCCGGAGTTGACGTAGGCGCGCATCGCATCGAGTTTGGGCAGCGTGATGCCCGAGGCCTTGACGCCGGGGTAGGCGATGAACAGCTCGAAGACGTGCAGCAACGCGGGAAAGCGGTTGATGCCGCGGAATTTGGAGTAGAGGTTGATGAACTCGGCGCATGCGCGGAGCTCCTTCTCGCACTTTGCAAGACCCCAGTACTTGAGGATGAGCGGGTGGAAGTGGGCCTTCTGCTTCACGCTCATGGTGTCGAAGACGCAGCCGTCCGAGTCGATGCCGACAAAGGAGTCGTGGTTTTTGGGGAGGTTTTTGAGGTCGTCTAAGGTGTAGTGGTCTTTTGCCATGAATTCCGAATTCCTCTCTGGGGTACGTTTGAGGGCGACGTTATACCAAAAACCGTGGTTTTCTGGAACAACATTCACCACCCGCCGCAGGGTGCGCAGGGTGAGGGTACGCGTTCAACCCTTGATTGCTTGGCTGGTGAAAGCCAGAGTGAAGAGGGCCACGGTCTCGATGATGCCGATGGCCATGAAATAGTTGCCCGCGCCCTTGCCGGTTTCCGCGAGCGCATCTGCGCAAGCCGCTCCGGCCCGGCCCTGCATCCAGGCGGAAAGGCCCATGGCCAGGCCGCTGAGCACCCCGGCGGCAACAAGCGGCTGGCAGGCCTCGCC
>CAZXVN010000551.1:0-1784 GCA_964643945.1 uncultured Lentisphaeraceae bacterium
GCTCGGTCACCTTCTCGGCAGCCTCGCGCAAGGCCCGCTCCGCATCCTCGCCCGCCTGCCTGCGTTGGTCCGCCTCTGTCAGCGGAATTTTCTCCAGCTTCTTGAGCGCGGGCTCAACCTTCTCGTCGCGCACGTCGAGGATGTCTTTTGCGAAGGCGGAGAACGGGGTTTTTTCTGTGGCTTGCGCCGCATTCTTCATCAGTTCCTCGGCCTTCACCGCAGCCTCGCGCGCCTGCTCCAGTTTCTCCACCGCTTTCTCAGGCAAGTCGGGCTTGTCGAAAGCCGCCTTCTCTTGCGCCACGACGTTCGCGGCCTCCTGCAGCTTTTGCGCCGCTTCGCGCAACTGCTTTTCCAGTTCTTTCCGGACCTCTTCGCGCACCTGTTCGCCCAAGGTGCGCGCCCCCGCATCAAGCGACACCGTGACGGTGCGGCTCGATCTGACCTGCGACCCGCCCAGTTCCTGAGGCCGGTTGTCGCCCACGCGCAGACGCAGCTCGAACACGCGGATGCCCTCATCGTACAGCGCCTGCAAGTCAGGCGCGCCTGCCAACTCCGCCCGCTGAGCGCCCTGACGCGTCACCTTGAGCGGCAACACGCGCTCGCCGGACTTCTCGGATTTGATCACCAGACCCATCTCGCCGAACCCGAAATCGTCAACCGCCGTTCCGCCGCACGCCAACCGCTCAAAGGGAGGCACCTTCAGCTTCGAGCCCTCAGGCGTCATGAGCGTCACCTCGGGCGGGACGTCCGGCAACACGGTGTAGGCCGACCAGACCGGCCGGTTGGTGAACCCGTGCGCATCGCGGATGGCCACGGCCCACCGCCCCGTACGGTTCGTGCTGAGCGTCTGCAGCCAGACCGCGTTCGTAGCCGCCGCAGCCTTCGGCAACGTCAGCGCGTTGATCCTCAACGACGCCGCACACGCGCGGTCGAACGCGGTCTCGATGCGCACCCGCGTGCCCGCCACCGCCGTGATCGCCTGCGCCGCGCCCACCTGCTGGGTCGCCTGCAGCCCCGTGTAGGCGGGATAGGCGTAAGCGACGCACGTCATAAGAATGCGCGGCTCGGTCATCACCACCACCGCATAAGGCCGCGTGTAGCCCGTCCCATACCTGATCCGATATTCGAAACTTTCGTCGACCGACGGGATGTCCAACCCGAACACGGCCGTTGCCGCACCCTGGGACGACAGCCGCTTCATGCGCTCCACGGTCCGGTGTCCGCCGACGCGCTGGATATGGATCTCCGCCCGCAGCCCCTGACGCTCGGGCGCTTTGACCTCAATACGTAGAGGGGTCTTCGCCAACAGCATGATGTCACCCGGCTTCACCTCAAACACACTCGCCTGCAAGGTGTCGAACTCACGATGCGGCGCAAGCGCCCGCAAGAACAGCAGCCAGCTCTGTTTCGGCCATACGGCAAACAGCACGCCCAACACCATCAGCACACAGGCCGCCGCCATCAGAAACGGCCTGACCGTGCGCACCGTGAATTCCTGCTTAGGTTGTACGCCCGCCAGATCGGCCTTGGCGTCCTGCGTGAGCAGCCTGATCAGCTCGGCCGAAGCGTGCGCCGCCTCGGCCCCGCCCTGCTCGGCGATTTCGATCGCCGAGCTGATGCGCTCCTGCATCGCGGGGTGACGCGTCTCCAGCACGCGTGCCATGCGCGTAACCGTCAGCGGGCGGGACAACGGCCGGACCAGCATGCTCCACGCGGTCGCCGACGCTAACGCCAGCCCCGCCAACGAAAAAACCCAACGCGCGGCCGGATGCATGAGCACCACC
>CAZXVN010000552.1:0-3445 GCA_964643945.1 uncultured Lentisphaeraceae bacterium
GGGTGTCAAAACCGATATCACGCTGGGCTTTAACGATGTGGCCGGTTATGAGACACACGACCCGTATTTCGGTTCGCTGATCGGCCGTTACGGCAACCGCATCGCGGGCGGCACGTTCAAGCTGGATGGCGCGGCCTACACGTTGCCGTGTAACAACACGCCGGGCGGCATGCCGTGCTCGCTGCACGGCGGAACCACAGGGTTTGACAAGTACGTGTGGAAAAGCGAGCCGCTGTCCGAAGGCAAGAACGTCGGGATCAAGTTCACCATGACCAGCCCGGACGGCGATCAGGGGTATCCCGGCAAGCTGGATATCACGGTGCGTTATTGGCTCACGCCGCAGAACGTGTGGCGCATCGAGTATGAGGCGGTGACCGACAAGGCCACGCCGGTGAACCTGACGCAGCATCTCTATTTCAACTTCAAAGGCGAGGCCGAAGGCACGATCCTCGACCATGAGCTGACGCTCTTCGCCGACCGCATGACGCCGGTCGACAAAGGCCTGATTCCGACCGGGGCGATGGTGCCGGTCAAAGGCACGCCGTTTGATTTCACCACGCCGTGGATCATCGGCGCGCGTGTGAACGCCGATAACGAACAGATCCGTTTCGGCGGCGGCTATGACCACAACTGGGTGCTCAACAGCCAGACCGGCAAGCTCGCGCCGGCGGCCGCGCTTTACGAGAAAACGACCGGGCGCTACCTGGAGATATGGACCACCGAGCCGGGCATCCAATTCTACTGCGGCAATTTCCTGACCGACAAAGTTCCTGGCAAGCGCGGCCGGAACCTCTGCCACCGCGGCGGACTGGCGCTGGAGACGCAGCACTATCCCGACGGCCCGAACCAGCCTAACTTCCCGTCCACGATCCTGCGCCCCGGCGCGGTCTACAAGACGGTCACCGAGTATCGGTTCGGCACACGATAAGCGCGTTTTTTGTTTCTAACACAGAGTTGAGGAGAAGGTCATGGGTTTTCTTGATATTGCCGTATTTGTTGCCTTTGTCGCGGCGGTCATCGGCGTCGGCCTTTGGAAGAGCAAGAGCGAGCACAGCGAAGAGGGCGGGGCCGCCGATTATTTTCTGGCGGGGCGCGGACTGACGTGGTGGCTGATCGGCATCTCGCTGATCGCCGCCAACATTTCGGCCGAGCAGTTCGTCGGCATGTCGGGCCAGGCCGCGTCGTACCTCGGGTTGGCGATCGCCAGCTACGAGTGGATGGCGGCGGTGACGCTGGTGGTGGTGGCGTTCGCGTTTCTGCCCTACTTCCTGAAGACCGGCATCTACACGATCCCGGGTTTTCTGGAACACCGCTACAATCATTACGCGCGTTCCATCATGGCGGTCTTCATGATGATCATCCTGATCGGCGTGTCGCTCGCGGGCGTGATCTACGCCGGCGCGCTGCCGATGCGCGATCTGCTGAACGAGAACGGTGTGAACGTGACCCTGACCCAGTGCTGCTGGATGATGGGCATGTTGGCTGCGGTCTACGTCGCCGCAGGAGGCCTCAAGGCTTGCGCGTGGGCCGACCTGATCCAGGGGACAGCCCTGATCCTCGGCGGCGCGGTGATTACGTTCTTTGCTGTCAAGGCGCTGGGTGCCGCGCCGGCCGCCAGCCTGGTCGACGGCACGGGCGCCGTGGCGACCGTGGCCGACAGTGCCAGTGGCTTAACGAAGCTGTTTGCCCTGAACGGGCCCAAGCTGCACATGTTTCTGCCCTCGGCCGACAAGATCATTCCGTGGACCGCGCTCTGTGTGGGGCTCTGGATCCCGAACTTCTATTACTGGGGGCTCAACCAGTATATCACGCAGCGCATTTTGGGTTCCGCTTCGCTAGCGGAAGGGCAGAAAGGCATTGTGTTCGCGGCCGCGCTGAAGCTGATCATTCCCTTCATCATCGTCTTCCCCGGCATCATCGCCTTCAACCTGTTCAGCAAGGAAATGACGGTCAAGGCGGAGCAGGATTTCATCGGTACCTACGAGAAGGTCTCGCAGAACAACTCCAATCCCTACATGACCTTTAAGGCCATGGATTCGTGGAAGGCCGTGAATGTCGAGAAGGCCGCCGCGCTCGAGGCGTACAACGGCAAGGTCGAGGCCAAGGCTAAGTCAGACGGCAAGCCCGTGGTCGAGAAAGCCCAGGTGCAGTACAAATCCGACACCGCCTTGGGCTTGCTGATCGGGAAGCTGATCAAGAAGGGGAACGGGCTCTTCGGTTTCGTGATCGCGGCGCTGCTGGGGGCGATCGTCTCTTCGCTAGCTGCGGTGCTGAACGCGGCGTCGACCATCTTCTCGATGGACATCTATCACTCGTACATCAACAAGAAGGCGACCCAGAAGCAGCTCGTGTATGTCGGCCGGATCTGTGTCGGCGTGTTCGTAGTGATCGGCTGCGTGGTCTCGCCGCTGCTGGACGATCCGAAGTTCGGCGGCATCTTCACGTATATTCAGGAGTTCCAAGGGTATATCTCGTCCGGCATCCTCGCGGTCTTCATCTTCGGGCTGCTGAACCGCACGGCGGTGGGCTTTACGGGCGTGGTGGGCTTGCTGCTCAATCCGGTCCTGTATTACCTGCTTTCAAGGTACTCACACCTCGACTTCCTGAACCGGATGGCGTGGTGCCTGGGCATTGTGCTGGCGGTCATGTTTGTGATCGGGCTGTTCTGCAAGCTGCCGCAGCCGGTCGTGTTCCACTCCAACACGCACCTCAATCTCGAGTCCTCCAAGAGCGCCAAGTGGGCAGGAATCGCCGTGGTGATTGCCACCGCGGTCCTGTATATCATTTTCCGTTAAGCGGGCGACAGGCTCTAAAGGGCGGTCTGGAGACAGGCCGCCCTGTCGCATTTCAGGGGACCGTCTATGGCCGATGGATGCAAAGTGGCTGCGCACGTGCGGACAGAAACAACGACCGAAGAAGTCGAGCGGAATCTGGGCGAGCAGCCGATCGCACGCATCATGGCCGAAGCGGGCCTCAAACCGAACGACGTGGTGTCGGCGTCGGCTGTACAGATGACCCACAAAATGGTGTCAAGGGCGTGCAAGGGACGCCGCCTGACGCCGAATGTGCAGTCCAAAATCCTTGCGGCGCTCAACGCCGCCACCGGCAAGACGTACGCGCTTTCAGACCTCTTCACCTATTAGGATCAGGCGCCACCCCACAAAACATGTGCCATTGCCGTCAACGTGCAGGTGCACTCACTTGACGGTTATGGAGAGAGCCAATAATACGTTCCATTCGTGGAGGCAGACGTTCGCACGAGGCTGAGCGAGGCGGGGGTGTCGGACGATCTGGCTAAACGGCTGGGGCGATGGATGAGGGCTGAAGGCAGGGTGAGTCCGAAAGAACGGTTGAAATCAGACGGAAATCGGTCTATCTTATTCATATTAAACCGGTGTGCCCTGTTCAATGGCCAGAGGAAGAGAAGGACAGGCACAGAGAGTGA
>CAZXVN010000553.1:0-4894 GCA_964643945.1 uncultured Lentisphaeraceae bacterium
GACCCTTCCTTTTTTTGTCGGATGACTCAGACTTGGGTCAAGGGAAAGCCTTGGTGGACGGAGGCAATATACGAATGGGGGGGAGGGCGTAATTACTCGGCCAAACTGCTTGAAGAGTGACAAAGAAGATCGGGGCTTTCAAAGGGAGCCCGTACGTCCAATGAAAGCGAAAGACATAGCACTTGTTATTGTTCTGGCCTCAACGCTTGTTCACATGCCACAAGCGACAGGCGCAGATTCTGCACAGTCAAACTCTCTTGATAAGGTACAACTCGATGCAAAGTATGATGCTGTTGTGAGAGAGTTCCTCAAAAAAAGACAAGCCGCGTTTCCTGAACTTGCGCGATATCTCGAATCGGTCGACTGCGATTTGTTGTGCCAGGCGGCGGCCGTGTACTACCTGGGCTGTGAAGCCGAAGGAGTGGACATTCTGTCAAATGGGTCGAAGGAAGTTCATGATCTGGTGCGAAACCTACTGTTTCGTCAGTTGCGAGAGCAGAAGTTATTCTCGAGCAAATCAACCCGATTCGGATTTGTCTACCTTGCCCAGAAAGGTAATGGCCGTGATCTTACTCTTATGAAGCAGATACTTGCTGAACCCGTGGTATCTAACAATACCTACCTGCTGAATGAAGCGGGTGGTTTGCCCTACAGGATATTGCAAGCGCGCGCGGCGGGTACGAACATCGTGTACGGCCTATTCAGTGATCGAACTTATCCCGAGTATAACGCCATATCGAGGTGGTCCTACGCGACAAACCTACTAGCCTTCATGCCCTCCGTGGCGAACACGGGACCGCAGGCGGCGTACGTGTATAAGACATATTGGCAAGCCATTGATCTTCGGGGGGGGCTTTCCAGTCGCGACACGCCGTATTCGGTCATCACGAACGTGGCGCCTGAACTGTTGACGATGCGGGTCTGGTTCGACCAGGGCAGCAACGCCGTGACTGACGTAGACCTTTCGAAATACCGTGTTTCCGTGCCTGGGCTGGGATTCGCAACCAATGCCCCTCCGCTTACATCTCATTAGGAATGCCCATGATTGTCCTGCCCTGACGGAGCGTGTCCGCACCGAAGTTTCTTCGGGAATACAAAACACTGCCGTGACAGACCGGGTTTGCGAGAAACTAGAACGGAAAAAGCCGAGAAGGAGAAGGCCAATCGCTGAATCAATATGACAGGATCGCTTGTCATCACCCCCTTGTTGAACGGTGCGCCGATGCTCGATGCCGAGTCCGGAAAAATGCGTGAAACGGCAATAAAACGGGGCTATGTTCCGCGTTTGTACAATGTACAATTACGACACCCAACCCGCAAACTTGACTGATGTCGATGGTTTTGTCAAAGTTATTACGTTTTACGGTTGGAGGTCGCAAAACGGCGCATGTCCCGAGAATTGCAACTGGCCAACCATATTATGTTCTGACAATGAAGAAAGAAGGCATAGCGATCGTCGGCGTTCTGATCCTGACCAGTCTTGCCGCAGTCGGGCGCCCTCCAGCGATTGAGGTCGCGCCAGAGAACATGCAGAGACATCGCATGGGCGTGGAAGTGTCAACAGTGTCAGCACCTGACGGTTCCCGCGATCTCCTGAGATTCAAGGTGTCAGCCCCTGCCACATTTGATGCACACAGAGGCACGATCATTGTGGTTGGGCTTTCCGGCACGAACGTTGCGTTCAGGATCCCTGTAGCGACGGTTAGGGAGGATGACAGAATCCTCGGATACTTCGAGATTGCACGTGAGCAACTCGCACACACCCAGTGCCTCGTTCAATACGTGGAAGGCGATCTGATTGCCACGGCATTCCACTTGAGACTGTTGGAGTTTGCGGAGAAGAAACAGAAAAGTCAGAACCAGCCGCCCGAGGGTACGCGCTGACGCGCGCCCCTCAGCGGCACGTTCGGTTATAGACGATGAAAATGACATTACCTTCTCGCTCATGGACCTTGTGGCTTCTTGCCATGGCCCTCTGGGCATCTGACCCCTTTATTCAGGAGAAGTACCTGATCGTGACTCGGGCGCTGGAATGGTATCCTCCTCAAGCTGACTCCATTGCTATTCCGATCGTTGCCGCATTCTTCTTTGCTGTCATTGGCTTCCCCTTCTGGTTCCTTTTCTGTTGGCTGTGTTTTCGTCGCTATCCAGGGGCGGTCAGCATCCTAGCGTGGTCCAGCGACCACCGGAGGTACTCAACCCTTATTACATTGCTCTTTGGTCTTTTCGCCGTGATCAGCACGTGGTCAATGATAGGTCACATCCTTTTGTTCAGGGAGATCCGCGAGTCGGACGTCCCTGAGTACAGCCCATTAGCTATTTACCTTGCCCTCGTGTCCTTTGGGTGGACAGTGCTCTGGATCACAATGCGCAGCAGTCTTGTGGCAAAGACAGGTAAACGGACAACCGAACCAGCCGTTCCTAGCGACGGCCCATAGCCGCGCGAGAACGGCGACTAAGAAATGAACGGGATCAAACGACATTCTTTGCTCATTCGTAGGGCTTGTGGCTGCCTGCTGCTTTTCGCTGGCGTCTTCGTGGCGTACTGGTGGTTCTACAAGCTCGTCCCGATGCGCCATCTCGCCGAGCCAGCGTGGAGAACCGCGCATTCTGCACGAGCAAGATGGGAGGAAGAACAGAAGAAGTATCGGCGAACTTCCGTTTCACCAGACCTGTGCTTCGCCGGCGACATGATTGGATACTACGGTGACAAGCATTGGTGCCTATGGCTAATCGAGATGATGCGCGGCGGTGGTAATTTCCGCGTATGCGGTTGTACTGAGACCGCGCTCATGCTGATGGCCAACCGTGAGGAGAAGTCTTGGAAGGACTGGGCTGACGCCCATCGAGACGAAACCCAGGAGGAATGGATCCGAGACGGATTTGGTCAACGTGGAGTCACCGTCCACCTTCCTCCGCAGTCAGAGGACGCGGTGCCATTGTTGGAGATTCTAGGCCACAAGACATGGAGTACACTCTGGGGTGGTCCTCAAGGAACCAACGCACCCCAGGCATTCCCGAGCCATTGTCAGTACAATGCCTTTCGCTGGTTGCGAGACTCAGGGTTCGACCAGACGACCTTCTCCATCTCGAATGCCCAAGCTCTTGCATCAGACGTCGTGAAAGTCGGACTCATACAATACACGAAGTGGAACGCAGCATTTCCAAAGCACGAAGGCGTCGGAATCCTTGCCTTTGGCAAGGCCACCGACCATGACGGTGCATTGTCGGGAACTCCCCCCATACTGCGTCCTTGGTTTCTGGCCACGGCATGGACCCTTGCCATCGGCCCCTTCGTGGCAGGAAGCGCAATGCTGTTTTGGAGAAGAAGGAGAGTCGAACAAGAGGCTGGACCGTATGGCTCACCCGGGGCGGGCTCGCCATCCGGTCAGCCTTAACGTTCGGCAACAGGACAAACAAAATGAAAACACACATAATGCAACTTACTGTGCTGGTCTTGTTCGTTGCCTGTTGCCGTGATAAAGACTCATCAGGCTCGGCCAAAAACAACCAACCGCCCGATTTATGTGCGCCAGAACTTGTTCAAAGCGTGCGGGTGACTATTGATCCAAATGCAAACTGTGCACAACCCGACCCCAATAGGAAGGCCATTGAGATTGACACAGCAGAGGCATCCCGATTTCTACCTCTGCTGAACATACTTAGTGCTGCAAAGCCTTCCACGGATCACAAGTGCGGAGACAATGGCAGCATATTGTTACGGAAGCGTGATGGTAACGCCATTCGGATTGGTTTGCTTGAGGGTCACAACGCACGATCCTATGAATACCGCTTGTATCACAATTCTGGATCGAAGTCCTATACCGTTTACAGTGTGGACAAGTCGGCGTTGTTCAAAGCGTTCGTGCCACTTGGTTTGTCAGAGAACAGCGTGGACTCGAAACATTAAAGATGCGAACCAGATCGCTCTGCCAACGGGATACCGTGGCAGGCGCTCGACGTTGGCGAGGCAAAGGCCCCGCCTGTTTCGTCATCACGCCAAGCATCGTCCGGTGATTTCTGCAAGTGATTTAGGTTCGAAGTGTAAATCCAACTCTGCGCCGGCGGCGAGGATCTCGGGCAGGCTGATGTAGCCGAGTTCCCGGTAGCCGTAGCCGAGGTCGGCGATGCCGAAGGCTTGGAGCTGGCCGTCGCCGTCGGGGTCGATGTCTTTCTCGACGATCCACCAATCGGCGCTGGCGGTGAAGAAGTGGAACTGCGCGAGGGCGGCGCGGCCTTTTGCCACGGATTCGTATGTGGCGGGCATGGCGTTCCAGAGTTGGCGCAGGGATTCGAGTTTCTCGCGGAAGAACTGGCCTTCCTCGCCGCGCATGGCGGTGTGGATGGCGGAGCGCTGCTGGCTTCCCGTGAGCTGGGTCAGAAGGATGAATGCGTTTGGGAATGTGGTGGTGGTCATGGGGTGGGACTTTCGGGTTGAGAGTTTAACGCAGAGGCGCGGAGACGCGGAGGTGAGGGGGGAAGCTGGATTGATGGAGTGATGGAGTGGTGAGAGGGAAGCGCCTTACGGCACCACTACGAACTCAGGCGCGGGCGGCCTCGTCTTCGAGCGGAAGGCGGCGGTCGTCGGCCATTTGTGCGGCGAGCAGCCGGGCTCGCCAGTATGCGTAGACCTTGTACACGCGGGCGACCGGCTCGCGTTCCTTGTCGATCAGGCTGACAAACCACACGGGGATCTCGTCCCCGTCGCGGTTTGTGGCCGGTTCCGGGCCTGTGCAGAGCACCGCGGCGGCAGCCGGCTTGGTTGGCAGTTTGAAGGTGTGCTGATAGGGTTTCATTTGTGAGTGGGTGTGGTGGGAGTGGTGTGAGGTGTGGACATGGTGGACAATGTGGATTTTAACGCAGAGGCGCAGGGGCGCGGAGGTGAGGGTCAGTG
>CAZXVN010000554.1:0-2699 GCA_964643945.1 uncultured Lentisphaeraceae bacterium
GCTTTGTCGCGTCCGTGCAGATCTCGGCCACGACGGAGCGTGGCCCTCCAGGGGCGTACGCGTTGGTCCCGGCCACTACAAAGCGGTGCCGCTGCAACTACTGTCCGGATTGTCACCGCACGCCACACCAGTTCTCCGAACTAAACGGCTTCCGCCTTCGTTGGACGTTGAACGTTCGATGTTCGTGTGGTTCGGATGCAAAAATCAAATTTCCGGTTCGCATTCTTTTTGAATCTGTCCGATGGCATAAAGCGGCAGGTTGATGAGCCATGATTCTTTACGGTAATCCGACATGGAGGTGCGGATAGCCACTCTTGGGGAGAATTTCTGGACATACGTTTTCAGGCTCTTGGCCCGAAGGTTTTCTTCGGCTTTGACTTCAACAGGAATAATATCGCTCCCCTCCTGGAAGAGGAAATCAACCTCGGCATTGCCGCTGGATGACGACCAGTAATTCGGCAGGATGTCACACTCAGCCCTCAGTTGCTGCTGCACATACTGTTCGGTCAGCGCGCCTTTGAATTCCGTGAAAACCGCATTCCCTTCAAGCAAGGTCTTTACGTCCAGCAGGCATTGAGCCGTGAGCAACCAACTGCTGCATCCGTGGATTTCAATCAAAGTTGATATAGGCGACATTGGTGAACGCTTCTTTTCCAAACGCCTTCATCAGCCAGGTTTTCCCGACCTGCCTTGCTCCGCTGAGAATGAGCGGTTTGCGGTTCAGCCCCTCTTTCCACGCTTTAAGTTTTTGGATTGCAAAACGTTTCATAAAGGCACCTTTACTGATCCGGGTTCGCACAAACACCCTTACCGTACCCTACATAACTGCAAAAAGCAACCGATCTTTTAGTGTTTAGACTGCAAAAAACAACCGATCTTGCCGGCCACGACGAAGCGTGGCTCGAAGGGTCAACTCAAGGTCAACTCAAGACCTGTCCCGCTATACGTTGCTTGGTTCTTGGTTCGGCGAGTTGCCACCAGCCTCTACGTGAGATGCTGGCGGTAGCGGCTTACGGTTCTGTATTCTGTATTCTTGTTTTGCCGGCACAAGCCCGCGCGAGTGATCCTGCCTTCGCGCCGCAGGTTCAGCCGAAACAGGCGAACGGGACGCCGAGTATCCGCTCCGTATAAAACCTGGGGCGCTCGTCGTTGTTGATCACGAGTCCGAACGCGCACTTGGAGTCCGTAATGAAATGGTTCAAGGTTTGCAGCTCCGGCAAGCGCACGGTCTGAGCATGTTTGATTTCAACAGGGATCAGGCCGAAGTCCCCTTCCAGGACAAGGTCCACCTCGCCGCCCGCCGCGGTCCGGTAGTGGAAGGCCTCGAAGGCGATGCCCCGTCCGTTCAATCCCCGCAGGAGTTCCTCAATGACCAGGCCTTCCCAAGACTTGCCCATGGCGGGATGGCTCAGGAGCGTGTCGAGGTCGGGAATGCGCAGGAGATGATGCAGCAGGCCGTTGTCGCGCAGATAGCCTTTGGGATGTTTGACGGCACGCTTGAGCGGGTTGCCCGCGTGCGCCGGCAAACGGCGCCAGACGAACGTGCCGTGGGCGATCTCCACATAGTCGCGTGCCGTGGGTTGCGACACCGCCAATGTCCGGGCCACATCGGCGTAGTTGAGAACCGTGCCAGAAAGGCTGCCGAGCATGTTCAGGAACCGGCGGAAGCGGTCATGGTCGAGTCCGGGGAACAGCCGGGCGATATCCCTTTGCAGATAGGTCCGCACATAGTTCTCGCACCAGGTCTTCCTGAAACGCGGACTGTTTTTCATCCAAGGCTCCGGGTATCCGCCCCGCAGCCAGTAGTGGTGAACCTCCGCCAGCGTCGCGCGCGGGGTCAACACGCCCGCCAGATCGGCTGCGGCGACTTTTCCGGACTGGAGGGCGTCAAAGAACGCCGAGCCGAGCGTCTGACGCGTTTCAGCAAAGGTGAAGGGTGCCATCTCCACGATCGCCACCCGTCCGGCCAGCGACTCCGAGACCGACTTCAGAAGTTCCGGCGAACTGGATCCCGTAATGACAAAGCGTCCGGCCTCGGAGCGGTGCTCGTCAATCGCCACCCGGAGAGCCGGAAATAGAGCCGGAAGGATCTGGGACTCGTCGATGGCGATGCGCCGGGGGTTCAGCCTCAGGAAAAGGTCAGGATCACGGGAAATGACCTCGAAATCACTCTGCCTTTCCAGATCGAACCGCCGCCAACCGGCCTCCAGGGTTCCCAGTAAGGTGGTCTTGCCGCACTGGCGCGGCCCCAGAATGACCACGCAGGGAAAATCACGTAAATAATCGGCAACCAGCACTTCATAAAGTCGCTTCATGCCAAGTAAAATAAAACTTCGTGTTTGAAATTGCAATACAAATTAGTGGGGGTGGCATGAGTGCCCAGTGTTCTTTCATCTGATCCTTTTCTTGCCAAGGGTACGGCAATAATGGAGGGCGAGTGTCCCCGCGAGCCGCAATGCGTTGTATCCGGCGGCTCGACAGAGTCGCGCCATCCAGATGAATCTGCAGGTGAAACAGCCCTGAGTCAGAATGGGAAGAGCGACAAGCCCCCCGCCCGCGAAGCGGGAACAAACGAGAGGGTAACTTTCTTGAGTGATTAAGATTAGGATTAAGATTACGATTAAGAAGGTTGCCGATTCCTCTTAATCCTAATCGTATTCTTAATCCGCTACATCAGACCTACAGCCACGCTTCGGCGG
>CAZXVN010000555.1:0-9301 GCA_964643945.1 uncultured Lentisphaeraceae bacterium
CCGCACCCCGCGATCTACACGGCTCTGAACACTCTTTCCCTACACGACGCTCTTCCGATCTTCCTTGATGATCCGGTCGAAAAAGCGCAGAAAGATGGTAATCATCAGGTTCCGGATGTGAAGGCCGTCCACGTCGGCATCGGTGGCAAGGATGATCTTCTGGTAGCGGAGATGGTCGACCGTCTCCTCGATATCGAGGCTCTGCATCAGGTTGTAGATCTCAACGTTCTTGTAGAGCGCGTCGCGCTTGAGATCGCAGACATTGAGCGGCTTGCCCTTGAGGGTAAAGATGGCCTGGGTGGTGACGTCCCGGCAACTCACGATTGAGCCGCCAGCGGACTGGCCCTCGACGACAAAGACCATGGTGTCAAGGCCGGTGCCCTTCTGCTTGTGCAGGTGGTGTTTGCAATCCTTGAGCTGGGGCACGCGTACGGCGACGGCGCGGGAACGCTCGCGGGAGAGCTTCTTGACCGCGTTGAGTTCGGCCCTCAGTTTGCTGGTGTCTTCAATTTTACCGATGAGTTTGCCAGCCTCGCCGGGCTCACGGTGGAACATCTCCACGATGACGCGCTTGATCTCCGAGACAAGGTCGGCGCGGATCTCCTGATTGCCGAGCTTATTCTTGGTCTGCGATTCGAAAATCGGATCTTTGAGGCGGATGGCGATGGCGCCGATGATGCCCTCGCGCACGTCGTCGCCGTCAAACTTTTTCTTGCTGAACTCGTTGACGGCTTTGAGCAGCCCTTCTTTGAAAGCCGAGAGATGGGTGCCGCCGTCATTGGTGAACTGCCCGTTCACAAACGAATAATAATCCTCGCTGAAGCGGTTGGTGTGGGTGAAGACGAGTTCGAGGGTCTTGGAGCGATAGTGGAAGGGCTGGTAGAGCTTTTCGAACTGGGCCTCGTCGTGAATGAGGTCGAGCAATCCGTTCTCTGAGACGAACTTGGTGCCGTTGACGTCGAGGGTGAGACCGGCGTTGAGGTAAGCGTACATGCGCATGCGGCGTGCGATGTGCTCCTCGCGAAACTGGTATTTTTTAAAGATTTCGGGATCAGGCGTGAAGCGCACAGACGTGCCGTTACGCTGGGGCGTCGGGCACTTGCCGCGCTTCTGCGAGACAAGTTCACCCCGTGCAAAAAAAGCTTCGGAAAAATCCCCGTCGCGGAAAGAGCGGACTTCAAAGGTGGTGGAAAGGGCGTTGACGGCCTTAGAGCCGACACCGTTCATGCCGACGGAAAACTGAAACACGTCGTCGCTGAACTTGCCGCCGGTGTTGATCTGCGAGACGCAGTCGACCACCTTGCCGAGCGGAATGCCGCGGCCGTAGTCGCGCACGGAGACCTCGCCGGTGTTGTAGTTGATGGCGATCTCAACGCGCTTGCCGCAGCCCATGATGAACTCGTCCACGGCGTTGTCGAGGACCTCTTTGAGAAGGATGTAGATGCCGTCTTCGTACTGGCTGCCGTCGCTGATACGGCCGATGTACATGCCGGTGCGTTTGCGGATGTGCTCAATCGCCGAGAGGGTCTGAATATGCTTGTCTTCGTACGTACTTGCTGACATGGAAAGCGAAGGTAGGGCTTAAGGATGAAAAACAATACTCTGAAGGGCAGGCCCGCCCGGCGGTCGGGCCTGCCGGATCTGGCCGGAAAATACGCTTACTTGGCTGCTTCTGGCGCGGCGGCGTCGGCTTTGCGACGGACGCTGTTGATGATCACCGGCTCGACCGGCACGTTCTGCAGCCGGCCCGAGAGGTCGGTGCGGACCTTGGCGATCTTGTCGACCACGTCCATGCCCTCGACGACCTTGCCGAACACGCAGTAGCCCCAGCCGGCATCGGACTTCGACTTGAAGTCCAGGAAGCTGTTGTCGATCAGGTTGATGAAGAACTGGCTGGTGGCGCTGTCCACGATCGCGGTGCGGGCCATGGCGAGGGTGCCGCGCTCGTTGCGCAAGCCGTTGTCGGCCTCGTTCTTGATCGGCGTCTGATTCTTCTTCTGGATCATGTCGCGCGTGAAGCCGCCGCCTTGGATCATGAAGCCGTCGATGACGCGATGAAAAATCGTGGCGTCATAAAACTTGGCGTCAATGTAGGACAGCATGTTGCTGACCGTAAGGGGCGCCTTCACAGGATAGAGTTCCGCCGTGACGGCCCCCATGCTGGTGTCGATAATAATTTGCACGTTCTTTGACTCCTTAGTGGCTGCCGCCTGCAAAGGAACGACCCCTTGAGTGACGTCAGCCTGTACAAACCCTGCACTCAAAAACAAAACTGCAAGAATCCCCTTCATGTTCCCCCCCTTAGTTGTATAACGGGTTAAAGCATACGATTGTCTGGACGGAAAATCCAGACAAAAAACGCGGTGCCTTATGAGGAGGGGGAAGAGGTCCGGCGGGCATACACAAGACAAGAAACCCCAACACTCAAGAGGCCTAGGCTGAGGGTCTGGCTGATCGAAAACGGTCCGATCGCCAGACGCGGGTCGCCGCGCAGGTATTCAATGCCGAAGCGCAGTGCGGCGTAACTGACGAGATAACAGCCGGTGATGAACCCGCGTTGCCGGTAACGGTTGGGGTAGAGCCGATAGAGGACGAGGAAAAGAATAAAATTGGCGGCGGCTTCGATCAACTGGGTCGGGAGCACCGGCAGGCTTTTGAACGCGGTCTGCGTAATCAGCGGCGGTGTCAACGAGACCTGTTCCATCCAAGCAGGCGAATGCGGGGGGAAGGCGATGCCGATGCAGGAACGGGTGATCTTTCCGTAACAGCACCCGTGCATGAAACAGCCCAGCCGTCCGAACGCGTGACCGATCGGCACGACGGCAAGCACCAGATCGGTGACTTGGAACAGGTGCTTGCGGGTGAGGTGTGCGTAGAGCGCAAGGACGAACGCGGCGGAGATGAGCCCGCCGTAAAACATCAGACCGCCTTGATCGATCCGCAGCACCGCGAGTGGGCTTTCGGCAAATTCAGTGGTCCAATGCTCCAGTACATAGGCGGTACGGGCACCGAGTACCGCTGAGACCATCAGCCACGTCAACAACGAGGTGAGCTGATCAGCGTCTTGCCCGGTGCGCTTGCTGAGCCAAACGGCGGCCTGCCAGCCGAAAAGGAAGCCCAGTGCCATGCAGAGTCCGAAAGCGCGGAGGGTGAAGGGGCCGATTTGAAAAAGCTCAGAATGCATGGGAGTGTTTCACTGAAAGCGTTCCGCGTTGAGAGTCCTTTTCGCCAAGCAGCACGACCCGCTTTTGATTGCTTTCATCGGCGGGTAATGATAGAAGCTCTGCCGGCGGACGGCAACCCAAATAAGAAGCTGTTTTCAAAACAATTCTTAGGCGTTGCGCCGCGGTTCACTCTTTCAGCAGCAATTCCAATGTCTTTACTTGACGCTGGACTTGATCGCGGGTATTATCCCACACGTTCTTTGAAGTTTAGCACATGCTGAACCGAAGAAGTACGGCGCGGGGATTATACGCGGATGTCCGCAGGGGAGTTGACGTGTGCCGTGGCAAGGTTTGTTGAAATACTGCAGGGAGAGAAAGATGAACACTGCTATTCTTGTGGCAGCCGGAAAAAGTGAGCGAATGGGTTCGAATACCGACAAGGCGTTCTTGAATTTGGGTGCCAAGCCAGTGATCGCTTGGGCGTTGTTGGCTTTCGAAGAGTGTCAGGAGATTGATCAGATCATTCTGGTGGTGCGTAAAGACCAAATACTGGCTGCCAAAAGCGTGGCCCAGATGTTCGGCATTTCAAAAATCCGCAAGATCGTAGCGGGTGGAGTACGCCGTCAGGACTCGGTCATCAACGGCCTGAAAGAGATCGATCCAGAGACTCGCGTGGTGATCGTGCATGACGGCGCACGCCCGTGCGTGACCCCTGCACTGATCGCTGAAACCATCAAGTATGCCAAGCGTAACGGGTGCGGCATCGCGGCGTCGCGTATTTGGGACACGGTCAAGTATGTCGAGCGCGGTTCGACTGTGGATCATACGGTCGATCGTACGAAGCTCTGGGCGGTGCAGACGCCCCAGGCCTTCAGCGTGGAGTTGTTGCGTCGCGCGTACCGCACGGTCGAGGAACAGAAGCTGACGGTGACCGATGAAGCCGGCGCCTTGGAACTGATCGGCGAGCCGGTTCGGCTGGTTGATTGGCCGCGCCCCAACATTAAGATCACCACGGCCGATGACCTGCCGCTGGCCGCTGCCGCGATGAAAATCACTTAAGCCTGTTTTGTCATGGATCGAAAATACGCGATATTGGGTGATGTCCACGCGAATCTGGAGGCGCTGAACGCCGTGGTCGAGGATGCTCGCAGCCGAGGCGTGACCGACTTTGTGTCCGTGGGCGACGTGGTGGGATATAACGCCAGCCCGTCCCAATGCATTCAGGTGATCCGGGAGATCGGTTGTGTCACGGTACGTGGCAATCACGACCATTACTGCTCCTATAATGAGAGCTTGGACGACTTTCAGCCATTGGCCGCAAGTGTGATCGCTTGGACGCGGCGGCAGTTGACCGAGGACGATGTAAAATGGTTGCACGACCTGCCCTACCAGAAGGCGTGTGGCGGCTTTACGCTGGTGCACAGCACGCTCGACATGCCGGAACGATGGGGGTATGTCTTCGATGTTTTGGCGGCTGAGGCGAATTTTAACTATCAGATGACCGCGCTTTGTTTTCACGGACACACGCACGTGCCGATGATCTACGAGAAACAACGCGAGGTCATGCGCATTGAGCCGTGTAAAACCAAGATCGTTTTTGGGCCGAAATTCTTTATTAACGTGGGGAGCGTCGGACAGCCGCGCGACAACGACCCGCGCAGCACGTATGTGTTCTACTGTGCGAAGACCAAGGAGCTGGAGTTCATCCGGGTACGTTACGACATTGATACCGCGATGGAGAAGAACAGGAAAGCCGGCTTGCCTGAACGTTTGGCGTTACGCTTGGCCCAAGGCCGCTGAGCGGCTGTTTTCAGGCGCGGTGCCGGAACATCGTCTTTCCGAGTGTAGGATTGAAACGCGCGAGAGAAGGTGCGACAATCCCGTCATGGTTTTTTGCAGAATAAGGTTTTGGGGGATGTGGCGTCATACCGTTGTCGGCGGGTGTATCGTGCTGGCTTTGAGTGGTCCGGTCCCTGCGCAGCAGGAAGGCCCGCGGGTGTCACGTGCGGGACCGCCCGCCACGCCGGTTTATTCGAAAGACGGCACAGTCGTGGTGTATGCGCCTTCATCGAAGGCGGGGTACCGCGCGCCGGTCCTGTTGTTTGTGGATCGCACGCGTGAAGAGTTGCAGCGCACGACGCGGCTGAAGCTGGGTTCGCAGGTGTGCCTGCTGGAGATCGCCATTGGCGGCAAGAGCGACGGCGACACGCGCGTGTTGACTGCGCGACTGCGCGACCGTGAGGGAGTCTTTCGCGATCGGATTGAATTGCTGGATCCAGAGGCGGCGGATTTAGCGAAATTCCGCCGGGCGATCTGTGTGGCGCTGTTGCGGGCGTGGATGGTGGATGCGGGCGGGGGGACGGAGGCGACCCTGCGCGAACCGCCCGCTTGGCTGATCGATGGCGTGGTGCGCTACATGGATCGCGAGACGAGGCAGGCCGATGTGGACCGGATGTTGCTCTTGTGGTCGCACGCCTGCCTGCCGCCGGCGGCCGAGCTTTTCGCTGCCGACAGTTTCGCTGCGACGCGCGAGCCGGCGGTTGCGGCGATGTTGGCGAACTGGTTTCTGGAGAAGCGTCAAAACATCAATGCCTTTGAAGCGCTGCTGCGTGGGGTCGCGACCGGCACGGCGTGGCGCCCCGAGGGGGCCAGCCTGTTGCTGGCAGGCACGGATGATCCGGCGGCGTTTGACGAGGCGTTGGATCGGTGGCTGTTATCGGAGGGACGCGTCGTCATTAAGCCCGGCCTGACGACCTTGGGAATCGTGCGGCGCTTCCGTGCCCATCTATTGCTCTATCCTGCGGATTATGGTAAATTTTTAGACACACGCCGCGCATGGCGCACGTTTCAAGAGGTGGTCGCTCTGGCCGACGATCCGGCCATCCGGCGCGGCGCTGCCGCGAAGGTGGTGTCGTTACGGATGTCAGCGTTCGGTCGTGACGGTATGCTTTTGGCTGTGTCTGACGCGTATGCCGCTTTTCTGGAGGCGCTTGCGCGGGGCGAGAAGCAGGGGGAGCTCTCGCGGCTTTTGCTGGAAGCGGAAGGGATGCGTAAGGAACTGGAGCGCAAGACAGCGCAAGGCGCGGTGTTGCAGCGGACGGTAGACGGTTAACGCACTCCAGGACCATGCTTGGCGTAAAGGGTGGACATGAAAAGAACGGTAAGCGGGAAGAACATGATTTTGGGCAAGATCCATCCGGATGTTTTGTCTTTCACGGTCGGCAAAGACCCGATCCTGGACCGCGATTTGGCGATCTGGGACTGTCTGGGGACAGCGGCCCATGTGACCATGCTTTCTAAAATGCGCATGCGCCCTGCGATTTTTGAGACAGAGGAACGCAACCGCGTGGTGGCGGCGCTGGTGGAGCTGATGCGCGAGGTGAAGGCGGGTGGCTTCACGATCACCGAAGCGGATCAGGACGTTCATCTGGCGGTGGAGCGCCGGCTGACCGAGCGGCTGGGCGATCTCGGGCGCAAGGTACACACGGGGCGTAGCCGCAACGACCAGGTGGCCGTGGATATCCGGCTGCACGCGCGCGACCAGTTGTTAGGGCTGGCCGATGAGGTGGCAACCTTGGCAGACGGGCTGGTGACGTTCGGCAAGCGGCAGGTGAAGGTGCCGATGGTGGGGCGCACGCACCTGCAGCCTGCGATGCCCAGCTCGGTGGGGTTGTGGGCCACGGCCTATGCCGAGACACTGCTGGACGATCTCCTGTTGGTGGAGGCGGCCTACACCTACAACGACCGTTGTCCACTGGGGTCTGCGGCAGGGTATGGCGTGCCGCTGCCGGTGGACCGCGAATTGACGGCGAAGCTCCTTGGTTTTTCAGGACCGCACCACAATGTGTTTCACGCGAGCAACGTGCGCGGCAAGAACGAGGCCGTGATGCTTGCGGCCTGCGGGCAGATTATGCTGAGCCTCTCGCGTCTGGCCGAGGATCTGATTCTTTTTTCGATGCCGGAGTTCGGTTATTTCGTGCTGCCGCCTGAGCTCTGCACGGGCAGCAGCATCATGCCGCAGAAGGACAATCCTGATGTGCTGGAGCTGATCCGCGCCAAGGCCGCTGTGGTGTTGGGGTATGGGACTGCGGCGAACACGATTCTGAAGGCGCTGCCGGGCGGGTACAACCGCGACTTGCAAGAGACCAAGGAACTCTACATGGAGGGGCTGCGGGTGACGCGCACTTCGTTGCGGATCATGGCGTTGATGGTGCAGTCGCTGGCGGTGCGCCCAGAGCGGTTGCGTGCGGGTTTCACCCCCAGCGTATTTGCGACTGACCGTGCGCTGGAGCTGGTGGCGGGCGGCATGCCGTTCCGCGACGCCTATCAGCACGTTCGCACGCATCTTGACGAATTGGAGTCGTCGGACCCGGATCAGGCCTTGGCGTCGAAGACGCATGTGGGCGGGACGGCGGGCTTGGATTTCGCGTGGTACAAGGCGCGTGTCAGCGACGTGCGGCGGTGGGTGCGTGCGCGGCGCAAACACTCTCAGGCGACTTTCAGCAAGTTGCTGGGAGTGGCGTTTCCAGTGACGTGAGCGATTTTAAATCAGGGAAGCAGGGAAGAAAGGATGAAAAGCAGGATGAATAAGAAAAGGGTTGTGGGCCTCGTGGTTTACATGGGATTCTTGACGTGTGTCCTTGCGCAGGAGGCGGTGAGTTCCGTCGCCAGTTCTTCTGTGGCGACGAAGGGCTACGGGATGTCGTTCAGGCAGGCGTGGGAGTATGGCGGCTGGATCATGTGGGTGCTTGCCGCAATTTCGGTCTTTGCGTTGGCGATGGTTTTCTATTTTGTGACCATGCTGCGGGCAGGGGCGGTCGCACCGCTCGATCTTCTGAGTGACATGATCGCCCGTGTGCGTGCGAACGACCTGAACGAGGTGCGGCGGTTATGCGACCGTCATCCGTGTCCGTTGTCGGCGGTGGTGTTGGCGGCACTGGATTGTCTGCGCAATGTGCCTCAGTGCGATGTGTCGCTGCTGCGCGGCGCGACGGAAGCGGAGGGGTCGCGTCAGGCGGATGCCCTGCAAGGGCAGACCGAGTTTCTGTTGGATGTCGCGACGATCGCCCCGCTGTTGGGCTTGCTGGGTACGGTGTTGGGCATGTTGACCGCCTTCGGTTCGGTGTCAAGCGATATCGCGAGTGCCAAACCGGTGGTGCTGGCGGCCGGAGTGTCGCAGGCGATCGTGACGACGGTCTTCGGACTGGTCGTCGCGATTCCGAGTATGGTTTTCTACGCGTGGTTCCGGCGGCGCGCGAGCCGGCAGATTTCGAATCTGGAGACGGCTTCATTGGAGGTGCTGACCGCGATCATCGGCATGGGCGCCCAAACGGGCCTCGTTAGCAGGATCGACAAAGCATGAACTTCCGAAAGAAAAACCGAAGCGCACTCCCGTCTTTTCAGATGACGTCCATGATGGACATCATCTTTCTGATGCTCTTTTTTTTCATCACGACGTCGGTTTTTTCGCAGTGGGAGTATGAAATCGACATCAGCTTGCCGTCGGCGAAGAGCGGCAAGGTGCCGGACCGCCTGCCGGGCGAGATCATCATCAACATCGGCAAAGACGGACAGGTGGTGGTCAATCAGCAGGCCCTGACGTTGGATGCGCTGAAGGGACGTCTGGTCCGATTGGCGCGTTATTTCCCGGGTCAGCCGGTGGTGTTGCGTGCGGACAAAGAGACGCGTTACGAAGACCTTATCAAGGTGATTGACGCCTGCCGCAAGGCCGACATCTGGAACTTCTCGATGGCCACGAGCGAAGATAAGAGTAGTACGACGGAGCGCAAATGAGGTTACGGCTACAGGTTGTCTATGCGGGTGTGCTGTGTGCGGGGATGTCGTTAATGGGCGACCCCGTGGAGTTGCAGGACCGGCTGCAGCTCGCGGATGGCTTGTTTCGCCGCAGCCTGTTTGATCTGGCGGCACGTGAGTATGCTGCCTTGGCGGATGCGCCGGGGGTGGAGGGACTCGACAACGTGCTGTTTCGCCTGGGCGAGTGCTACCGCCGCACCCAGCATTTTCCCGAGGCCGAGGCCGCGTATAAACGGCTGGCCGAGGCGTGCCCGGCGAGTACGAACGTGTTCCGCGCTAATTTGCAACGTGCGCTGATTCTGATGAATGCGGGAGGAGGATCG
>CAZXVN010000556.1:0-7783 GCA_964643945.1 uncultured Lentisphaeraceae bacterium
CGTCAACCCCCTCCCCGTCTCGGTCTGCCGCGCCATGGGCGCCGACTTCGTGATTGCCGTGGACGTCAACCTGCGCGCCGCCTCCAGAAAGCGTAAGCCCGTCAAAGCGCCGCTCCCTGCGGACCCACCCCAAAGCATCGCCAAACTGGTCGCTTCCCTGACCCGGCTTATGCAGCACAGACCTGTTCCTTCGGCGGGCAACTCCCGCCGCCGGGTTTCGACGCCAAAGAGCGCGTCCCCCACCCTTTCCATCTTCGATGTGCTTACCCGTTCGTTCCGCCTGGTCGAAAACCAGATCACCCGCCGCGAACTCGCGCTGAATCCCCCGGACATCCTCATTCAACCCGAGGTCGGCGACATCATGACGCTCGAGTTCCAGCGCGGCCCCGAAGCCATCGCCGCCGGCCGCCGCGCCGTCGATGACGTTCTCGCCCAGCTTCTGCCCCTCCTCCCTGAACCCTGAACCCCGAACCCAGTTATGTCCCTCCAACGCCTCGAACAACTCCGCGCCGAGATCCGCCGCCACGACCGGCTCTACTACGTCGAGGCTCGCCCCGAGATCGGCGACGCCGATTACGACGCGCTCTACCGCGAACTCGAAGCCCTCGAGCGCGCGCACCCCGAGTGGCTCACCCCCGACTCACCCACCCAGCGCGTCGGCGGCGCGCCCCTCTCCGCTTTCAAGCAGGTGCGCCACAGCCCGCCCATGATGAGCCTCGACAAGACCCACTCCCGCGACGACCTCATCGACTTCGACGCCTTCCTCCGCCGCCAGCTCCCCGACGAGGTCTGGGACTACGTGGTCGAGCCCAAGATCGACGGCGTGGCCTTCTCCCTGCTCTACGATAAAGGCCTGCTCACCCGTGCCGCCACGCGCGGCAACGGCGAGGTCGGCGACGACGTCACCGCCAACGCCAAGACCATCCGCTCCATCCCCCTCTCGCTCCCCGGCGCGCCCGACCTGCTCGAAGTCCGCGGCGAGGTCTACATGACCCGCGCCGGCTTCGCCGAACTCAACCGCCGCGAGGAGGAGGCCGGGCGCGAACCCTTTATGAACCCGCGCAATGCCGCCGCAGGCTCGCTCAAGCAGCTCGACCCGCGCGAGGTCGCGCGCCGCCCGCTCGACGCGGTCATCTATGCCGCAGGCGTTGTCAAAGGCGCTGACTTCCCCTCGCACGGCGGCATGCTCAGCCAGTTCGCCGACTGGGGCTTCAAAACACCGCCGTGGCAGCGCCTCTGCGTGGACATCCACGCCGCGCTCGCCGCCATCGACGAGCTTGAGACGCTGCGTCACCGCTTTTCCTTCGAGATTGACGGCGCGGTCATCAAGGTCAACCGTCGCGACCTCTACCTGAAACTCGGCGCCACCGCCAAGTCGCCGCGCTGGGCCCGCGCCTTTAAGTACGAGCCCGAACGCGCCGAGACCCGCATCTGGAAGATCACCGTGCAGGTCGGCCGCACCGGCGTGCTCACGCCCGTCGCCGAGCTTGAGCCCGTGCTGCTCGCCGGCTCGGAGATCGCCCGCGCCACGCTCCACAACGCCGACGAGATCGCCCGCAAAGACATCCGCACCGGCGACCGCGTCTGGGTGGTCAAGGCCGGCGACGTCATCCCCGCCATCGAAAGCGTCCTCACCGAGAAGCGCGACGGCACCGAAGCCGTTTTCGCCATGCCCGCCGCCTGCCCCGAATGCGGCGGCGCGGTCGCCCGCCTCGGCGAGGAGGTCGCCCACCGCTGCACCAACCCGGCCTGCCCCGCCCAGCGCGTCGGCCGCCTCGAGCACTTCGCCTCACGCGACGCGCTCGACATCCGCGCCATCGGCGGCAAGGTCGCCGAAGCCCTCGTGGCGCAAAGCTGGGTCAAAGACCCGCTCGACCTTTTCGCGCTGACCCTGCCGCAGCTGGAGGCCTTTCGTATCGGCGACGAGACCACCGGCACGCGCAAGTTCGGCAAGAACGCGCAGACCGCGCTGGAGGCCCTCGAAGCCGCCCGGACGCTGACGCTCGACCGCTGGCTCTTCGCCACCGGCATCCCGAACATCGGAGTCACTGTGGCCGAACAAATCGCCGCGGCCCACACCCGCTTTTCCGAACTCCCGAACTCGCCGGTCCTTGCCGCCGTCCTGCGGCTCAGCGACCTCTACGACCACGCTGTCGTCGTCAACCCCCGTTCCACGCTTCAGCGTCCAAAGGACGACGCCGAGCGCGAGGAGCGCCAGACGCGCTTTAACCGCATCTGCGGCGAGATCGGCGTGCTGGGTGACAATCTGGCCTCTATCGGCGTGGCCACGAAAACGCCTGCCACGGTGCTGCCGCCGCAATACATGTGCGTCATCAAGACCGAAGCGGCCAAAGCCGTGCTGGCTTTTTTTGCATCCGGCTACGGCAGGGGTTATCTTGAGCGACTACTCGCGCTAGGCATCGACCCGCAGGCGAAGTCGAAAACCTCAGCCGCGGCCGGCTCCCCGCTGGCCGGCGTGACCTTCGTGCTGACCGGCACGCTCTCGCTGCCGCGCAACGACTACGCCGACAAGATCAAAACCGCAGGCGGTATCGTGCAGGAAGCGGTCTCCAAAAACACGCGCTACCTCGTGGCCGGCGCCGAGGCGGGCGCGTCCAAGCTCACCAAGGCCCGCAGCCTCGGCACCACCGTCCTCGACGAGGCCGGACTCCTCGCGCTGCTCGCAGGAACGCCCGCACCCGCGCCTCAGCCTGAAAGTCCCGCGCCTGCGAAGTCCAAAAAAACGCCGTCTGCGCCGTCCGCCCCTTTCCACCAGCAGGAACTGTTCTGAACTCCTGTTGATGTTTATGCACTTGGCCAAGGCTCCATGCGAAAAGATACTGACGTTGTTCAATTCGGCGCTTCCGGCAATGGCATGTGCCCAAAATCACGCTTGCCTTTTCCATTTCGCAACTATAATATAGTTGCTCTTCAAGGGAGGATCCTGGGATGTCGAAATCCGACAAACTGTTGGCACGGCTTCTGGCCACTCCGCCACCTAAGGATTTCACATGGGACGAACTGGTCACACTCCTGAAAGGCAAAGGTTTTGAGCCTCTGACCTCCAGCGGCGGTTCCGCACGAAAGTTCTACCACCATGAACGAGGCACGCTGATTCGGCTTCACGAGCCCCACCCGCAACGGACGCTCAAGACCTACATGATCAAAGAGGTCATCGGCAAGCTGAAAGACGAAGGGTTTGTGTCATGAAAGACGCTGAGTTGTTGACCTACAAGGGCTACTTCGGCTCGATCTCCGTTAATCAGGAAGATGCGTGCCTGCATGGGCGTATTGAGTTCATTGCGGATCTGGTCACCTACGAGGGCGACACCGTTCCTGACTTGAAGAAGGCCTTCGAGGCAGCCGTCGACGACTACCTGGCCACCTGTGCCGAGGTGGGCAAACAACCGCTCAAGAGCTGTAGCGGCACCTTCAACGTTCGCATCGGATCCGAGCTGCACATGGCCGCCCTCATTGCGGCTAAGCAAGCAAACACGTCACTCAACGACTTTGTCAAACAGGCCATTTCCGACAAGGTCGCGCACCCGCTGAGTCTCGCACCCTTGCATCCGCAGGCGTATTGCGCCGCCGAAAGCGGTGAGTCTGTCACTCAGGCGTCCACAGCGGCGAACCGCGGCCGCTCACGCAAGAAAACCCCTCCACTCTATCCGGCAGGCGACCACCGCGCATGAGCATCATTTTTGATATAGAGATCCGACTCCTCGTTTACAAAATCCCAGGTTCTATCAGAACATCCCCGTGGTCTGTCGGCTCCTGCAACGCCCCCTGAACATCACGATACATTGAAGGCTGCGTGCTTCCCGAATATAAGGTGGAGGCTATAATCGCGGTCGTATAGATGACCCCGTCTTCTTTTGCGAATCTTTTCCCGTTATGACCGTTATGACAAGGCGCGCACTACGGGAAGGCCCTTACGGGCCCACTACAAACAAATTCGCCCACGTCTTACGCGCTTGTAGTGGCGCCGTGAGGCGCTTCTTGGTCATAATGAGAATTGCTGAGAATTGCTGTTTGCTGAACGCGAGCCATTGACAGGCGGACAGATATGGAACATCATATGCTTGTCGCTTGTAAAGCCTGCCCGCGCCGCCGCGGGAGCGGTCGCTAACAGAAGAGGCGCTCGCAAAACCCTTGCAAGAAACAGAACTTTAACATGGAACTCAACTCCACCAGCCGGGCTCTCCTCGCCGGCATCGGATGCGCCGCACTGCTGGCGCACATTCTCGCCTGCACCTCGTTCAGCCCGGACGACAACCAAGTGCTGTATCCTGTTTTCCACCAACCCAGCAGCACCGTCCGTATCGCTGTTTACGACCGCACAACCGGTCGCAGTGAACTCGTCTTGCCAGCCCTTCCCTCCGACCAAACGGACACAAACCGCGCTCCGGTGCTGACGCGCGCGCAATGGCTGCCCGACGGAAAACATATTTTGATCGCTTCGGTCGCTGAGATCAGAGGTGACAGCAAGTTGTCTCTCGATCTCGTTCCGCGCGGGATCAAGGAACCTGCCCGCCACCACACCGATATCGCCATGTCCGACTCGACGGGCGGAATTTTGTATCGGCTTTGCGTTGCCGGTTCGAAGCTCGTTATGGGCGATGAGAAAAAGCTCACACGTGTCGATTTCTTAACCGGTCAAACCACCACTCATGAAAACACGAACAAAGTGATCCTGGCCCTGGGCGGAGACGGCAACACTATTACAGCGATCATCGAAGAGGGCGAGAAGGGCGGCTCGGTGTTCGGCGTGCTTGACCCGCAAACCATGGCGTTCAGCCCTATGCTGACTCTGACCAACAATATCTGCAAAGCTCTGAAGGGCACTTTCCCAACCTTCAACCCGAAAGAGCGCCAAGCCGCGGTCATTACCGATAATGAAGGTAAAGTGCAACTCCAGATCGTGAACGCCAAGGGCGTGACCTTCAGCCGCTCAATCGAGTGCGCAAGCACCAATACCATGATCGTAGGGCTTGGCCCATGGCTCGACGTGGGCCCCCGTAATGATCGCGCGTTTACGGCGTACATCTGTCAGGTGGCTGATGAAAAAGATGCGGAATACGGCGTTGTCGAGATCCCCTTCAACCACGAGCCCTTACGGTGGATCGCGCTTTTCCGCGCTGGAACACCGCGCGACGGAGACTTGCTCCATGCCCAAGCGTCGCTCTCGCACGACGGGAAGACCGTGGCGCTCGCCACCTCCTATCTGTATCTGGAAAACAAGTCGCTCACGCCCGAGGACTGCGCGCTCTTCATCGTTGAAACAGGCCAGCCGGTACCGAGAATCACCAAGGTCCCGATTGCACCGCCGCAGGAGCGCCGAGGATTCTAACGGCCGATGCAGGATATGCTCTCCCATCTTTTCGCCTACGTCTGCGGACAAAACCCGGCGCACACCTGGTCTCCGGGTGGCGTGTGGATGCCGTGTTGCCAGCGCTGTACGGGGCTTTACGTCGGCGCCTGCGTGGCCGCAGCCCTTCTTCTGGCCGCGCGTCCCACACCTTCGTACCGCTGGAGATGGGTGCATGGCGGGTTTCTGCTGCTCATGGTTCCGTTCGGGTTCCATTGGCTGCCGCAAGGGCCGGTCCTGCGCTCGGTGACAGGTGTGCTGTTCGGGTTTGGTTTGACGGCCTACCTGATGATCACGCTGCCCGTGCCCACTCAGCGCGGAGAGGCCAAGGGATCTGCGAGGACCTACGCCGCAGGGCTGCTCGCAACGCTCACCCTCGTGCCGTGGCTGGGTGCGTACGGAAGCGCGCGAGCGGCAGACACGCTCTCGCTGCTTGCGACCGGCGGGGCGCTGGCGCTGTGCACGCTGGCGCTGGCCAATGCCGCCCTTGTCTTGTGCTGGCTGATCCGTCGCACATTGGACCGCACCGCGTGAGTGACCCTATGAACCCGTTGTTTATTTTTGTCCGTCCACCCAGGCCCATGTGGCCGTTCAACGGTCCGTCCTCATCCTTCTGGCCGCCGCTCGCCTTCGCCTCGATGGCCGCCATGCTGCGCCAGCACGTTCCGGCGTGGCGCGTTGAAATCCTCGACGCGCCAGCCTTCGAAATGGGCTGGCGTTCGCTCGAGGCCGAGCTTCGCCGACGTCAGCCAGCCGTTGTCGCGCTGGGCGAAGAGGCTGTCAGTTGCGTGGAGTGCTTGCGCTTGGCGCGGCTCGCACGCGCGGTCGGCGCCCAGGTCATCGCGGGGGGCTGCTTCTTCGGTCACGTCGCACCGCACGCGCTGGGCACGGGCCTGGTGGATGCCGTTGTTCACGGCGAAGGCGAGAACACGATCGTTGAACTCGCGCAGGCGTTGCGCGAAAACACACCCGACGCGCTGGCTAAGGTCGCTGGCATTTCGTTTATGCGCGACGGCGTGGTGATGCGGACAAGCCCGCGCCCGCTGATCGAGAACCTCGACAGCCTGCCGATGCCGGCCTGGGATTTGCTGCCGATGCACCGTTATGGTGCGGGAAGTCGGAACCACCCCGGTCTCACCGCCATCGAAGCGAGTCGCGGCTGCTTCAACGACTGTTCGTTCTGCGTACTGTGGCGGCAGATGGGGAACTTTGTTTCCGGACAGACGCGACCCTTCATGCGGATAAAGTCCGTGGAGCGGCTGCTGGAAGAGATCCGCATTCAGACGCGCGACTTCGGGCGTCGCCATTTCGGCTGGGTAGATCCGTGCTTCAACGCGCACCCTCGTATTCCATCCGAACTTTCAGAAGCACTCCTGCGCGAAAACATGCGCATAAGCCAGAGCGCATGGCTACGTGCGGACTGTCTGGTACGCGATGCGCAATCCGGCTCGCTGGCGACAATGATACGCGGTGGGCTGAACGAAATTTTCGTCGGGGTGGAACGGCCGGACAGCGAAGGATTGAAAGACGTTCACAAAAACACGACGATTCCTGTGGTACGCGAAGCGTTCCGGATCATGACACACGACTATCCGCAGGTGTTCACGCTTGGCACGTTCATTTACGGGCTGCCGGGCGATACGCCTGCGACCGTGCGGGCTATTTTTCGTTTGTCGCACGAACTGGAGATGGATCACGCTTTCTTTATTCCGCTCACGCCGCTGCCCGGCACACCGTTCTGGCGCGATGACATGTGGGATGACTCGGGTGCTGCCTTCCGTGATTTCAGCTTTTTGCCTTCAGCCACCGGACGCTATACACCGCGAAATCTGGAATGGGCCTTCCTCGTAGCGTTTGCAACCGAATGGTCGCCTGCCCGCGTGCGCAGCTACTGGCGCAGCTTTCGCTGCGACAACGCCCGAAAACGGCGTATCGTCTTACGACTGGCAGCGCGGAGCGCCTGGTTTGCGGCGTATGGAATGGTGCGTGGCTTGCTGACCGGACAGCGCTGCGGAATGATTTTTCCGCACTGGTATGAGAGCTAGACCCTGTCTGAAGCGTGCCCTTTATCAGCAGCAACCCTTCCAGTTTTCCAGTCACTCGAAGATTATCTTATAGTCAAGCTGATCAACCGAGCGGACGATAACTCCTTGGGGCTGGTCGAAGTCGGCCAACCGCACAACCCAGCGATAGGTTTTGGAACCGTCGGCGTTGCCGTCCTCATACCAGGTTCCCTGCCAGCCGAGCGGCGACGGCGGGCTCTGCACCTGTTCGATCCGTGCGACGCGGTGGCGCGAGGTGAATTCTGCGGTCACACACGTCTCCTCGCGGTCATATTCCTCGCGGCACCACTCGCGAAGCGCGTAGGTGCCAGCGCCACGAAGCACGTACAAATCCTTGTCCGTCCACTTTTTC
>CAZXVN010000557.1:0-6373 GCA_964643945.1 uncultured Lentisphaeraceae bacterium
ACCGCCATTTGTCGCGACGAGCCAGCCCGCGATGCGGATCGCGCTCACGTCGACGGCGTTCGCGGAGTTTATTAGCATGTTGTCGTTGCCGAACAGGCGCCCTGCCAGGCCGCCGACTGCGGTGACGCCGCTCACCGTGCCGGTATTGGCGCAGTTCACCGCGCCGCCCTGGTTGTCGCCGACGATTCCGCCGACGTAGTTGGTGGCGCCGACGGCGGCGCCATTGACACAGTTTAGCATGGTGGCCATGAACAAGAGTCCGACCACGCCGCCCACGGATGCATCGCCGCTCACCGGACCGGAGTTGACGCCCGCGTTCACGGTGCCATCGATCTCCCCCGCTATCCCGCCCACCAAAGCCGCCCCGGTGACGGGGCCGCTGTTGCGGCAGGTGTCGAGCCAGAATGTGCAGATTCCCGCTATGCCGCCGACCAGCGTCCCGCCGGATGCGCCGGAGACGGTACCACTGTTATCACACGCGAGACCCACGTAGCAGTCACCCGCCACCCCTCCGACGATGCCACCGCCGCTGACGGCGCCATGGTTCGAGTCGAACCTAAGCATGCCGGCAGAGCCGGCCACCCCTCCGACCTGGCTCTCTCCAGTGACGGTGGCGTTGTTCGTGCAGAACAGGACATCGCCACTGGCGTCACCGACGATGCCTCCGACGCTGCTCCAACCCGCGACCCGGCCGCTGGCAGAACAGTAAAAGATCGTGTCTCTGCCGCTCCCCGCAATGCCGCCCACGTTGTTGCGCCCGGCGATGTCCACGTCGGCGACGGTCAACTCGCTGATCGTCTGCTGCGTATATCCGAACAACCCTTGGCCGTCGGCGTCCGGGTTGTTGATGGTCACGCTGCGGATCGTGTGTCCGTTGCCGCGGAAATCCATGTACTTCATGCTGCTGATCGGCGTCCAGAAATGGCCCGCGAGGTTGATGTCGGCAATCAGGTCGACCGGGCCGGGGCTGCTATAGGCGCCGTGGTTCATTAGGTAGGCGAACTGCGCCAGTTGGGCCGCGTTGCTGATCACGGTCATGGTCCCGGTGAAGCTCGTGTCACGGTAGGCCTCCTCCGACCAGTTGCTGGTGATCACATGGGTCTTGAAGTTGTAGTCGTAGATGGCGCCGGATAGACAGGTCCCGCCGGCATAGACATTGCCCGACAACCGCACCGTGAGATGCGTCGCGGAGCCTCCGAAGTAGACCGTGTACTGGGTCCCCGCCGCCTGCCGCACGGGGGTCTCCAGCACAAAGGTGCGCCGCTGCAGGAGGCCGTCGCCGGAGATCGCCTGCTCAGCCAGGATGCGGCCCCCAGTCCCTTCGCCCTCGTAGATGCGCAGGGTCGCGGTCCAAGGGCCGCCGCCGGAGTGAGTCGCGTTGTCGCCCGTAGAGTAGAGCCAGAGCTGAACCGCGCCCAGATGCTCGTTGGTGCTGGCGGTGAACGACTGCCAGCCGCTGTGCGTGTTGTAGGTGTAGTACCCGTAGTTCTCATTCTGCTGGTCCAGCGTCATGCCCTCCACCTGGCCGTATGCTCCTACCGGTGCCAGTGCCAGTGCTGCGGCCATCGCCGCGACAAAAAAGAATTCCCGTGATTTCATGTTCTCGCCTTTCATACTGTCGTGCGGGGATTGACCCCGTGGGGAGGTTGCGGTAATCTGACCGCATGGCCTCGATCGTTCGCTTTCTACCGGATGGGCGGCATTATATATACAGCCGTATAGATATGTCAACGCGCGGGTGCCGGACCGGTGCGCATCGCGGCTTCGCGTCACAACGCAGAAAGCAGGTTAAATGAGCTTCAAGAAACGGGATTCGGCGAAAAGCAAGGCGGCGATCCTCGCCGCGGCCCGCAGGCTTTTTGCAAAGCGCAGCATCGCAACGGTCAGCATCCGGGACATCGCCAAGGCGGCCGGCGTGAGCCATGGACTGGTGCAGCAGTACTTCGGCAACCGCAAACGTCTGGTCGCTGCGATCATCCGGAGCGAGATCGAGCAGGTTGGCGCTTGGGTTCTCCCGCCTGAAGCGAGCGGGACGGTCCAGGCGCTGGAGGAGGTCCGTCATCGCCTTCAAACCGGCATGACCCGGTTTCGCGACTTTGCGACTCTCATCACGCGTGCGGAACTCGCGGGGGTGGAGCCCGAAAAGCTGCTTGACCCGACGGTTCCAACCCCGGCGATGGCGCTGGCGGAACTGATCGCCCAACTACAGGCAACAACCCCGGCGGCGCAGAAACACATGGATCCCCGCCTGGTGAGCGCCTATATCAATGCCAGCCTCTTCGCCTTTGCAACCATGTCCCCTTGGTTGATGACGACCGTGGGGCTGAAGCCAGAGGACTGCGAGACGCGCATCGACGAAATCGCCGAGATCTCCGTACAGCTGATCGAACTCGCAAGCAGAATACCGGCCGGCCAGACGTGATTGGTCTGATGTCTGGAGAGCGGGCAGCCATGTAGGACTGCCCGTGCAGGGGGCGGGACGGAGGACGGAGGGCTGAAGGCGGCAGGGCGGATAGGATGAGGGATGTGTGATGCGGTAGGGATGCGCGGTAAATGGGTCTCAGTGGGTGCCGGGCATGTCGCAGTCGGGGCATTTGCCGTCGATCAGGCTGCCGTGGCAGACGGGGCATAGGCCGCCGGGGCGGGTGGCTTTCTTCCTGGGCGCGGGGTGGTGGATGTTTTGGCAGACACGTCCACGAAAGGTGCTGGATCAGATTGGCGTGGCGGGGCATCTGTACCGAAGTCCAAGTCCTGCTGCGTATGGTACTGGGGCTCTTTCATGGGGCCGCGGGTGAGCATGGAGAAGGTGAAGAATGTCGGGAAAAGTAGGATCGCCCTTAAGGTCCTGTCATTTTACTCTTACCGCCCTGCAACAAGACTTTGGGAACAAGAATCTTTTCATCACTAGGATATCCATGTTCGGTATGTCATGCCAAGCCACTGTCTCATGTTGGAGGCATAACGGATGATTGAAGAGACAGTCTCGATAACAGTCATGAATTCGTCACACTCTTCAGCTCGAAATCGAAGATTGTCAAAGTGATGGTAGAAAGCGTCGTAATTAGAATTAGGAGTAGCCAGGCTTACAAAAAAACTACCAGAATCCGTACGTTCTCCCCATGTGCTGTGGCTGGTGACGAAGTTGTGTATATCCACCGGAATCGTGGGCTCGTTCCATCCCGCCCAACCGCTATATGACAGCTTCCCGAAGTAGTTCGCGCGTGCCTGACTCTTAAAATCTGAAAGAACGTCGTTCAGCACATTCTCAAATTGGTACCGTGGCCCGTGACTAATCACGAAACTCGGTTCCGTGAGGAAAAGGAACCAGTTCAATTCTGTATCGGGATCATATCGCATGAATGCTATCAATTCTGATGAGTGGCTGACACGTCGGCGGGGTTAATGCGTTTGGCGAGTGGCGGGGGCGGTGTCGGTGGACGGAGTGAAGGTCGGGGAGTGGCGGGTCAGGTTATCATTTCCGCTCCGAAGGGGCGGAGGGCTTCCTGCATCTCCGGGGGCCAGGCCGAAAAGGGCGAGGTCATGAAGATCCTGCCCTTGTCCTCTGGAAGGGTCTGGTCGTTGAGCTGCCCCATCGAGAGCATTGTCCTGAGCACGAGTGTCCGCTCGGCGGTAATCGAGGGCGTGGGTGTCTGCTGCGGTCGTGGTGTTTCTGTTGCCATGTTTTACTCCTTTGACTTCGAGTCGCCGGCTAAGGGATGCAGTTGAGACCTTTGTAGGAGGTGGGAAAATCACGTTCGAGACTGTGGCGTTCGTCAAATTCCCAGAAGGTGGCGCTATGGTAGTCGCGCCATTCTTGAAGGCGCAAGTCGCGGAGGGCGGATTGATAAGCGGGGTTATCCCGCATGTCGGCAACGGCGTCAGCCGCATTTGAACCGTAGCGGGCCATGGCTTCCTCGATGCTGTCGGCAAGGCCGGCTTTCACAAATAGTGGATAGGCATCTTCGTAGTGACCGTAAAATTTGCCGTGCTCGTACTCGTTCATGTCATGGAAGAGGTCGTCATTTTTATCCTCTACATACACCGCAAAAAAGGCTTCATAGGTTTGATCGACGAGAGCGTTCAGTCTCGGCAGGTCCGGTGCATCCCAGAAGGTCGCTTGAAGGTTACTGAGCGAGTCGTAAAACCCTTCATTTAAAAAGGGCTTGAGATTCTGCACCTGATTCAGGGCGTTGGTGTCGGCCGCAAGACGGTGCAGTGTGCGGATCGCCCGCAGAACATTGACGAAGGCGAGCCGTAGTTGGTTGGGGTTGGGAGTTGTGTCGGAACCGACGCAGCTTTTCATAAGTGATGCCGGCTGCGCCAAGAAGGTGCGTGCGGCGAACCAGCGGCGGGAGGGTTCTATGTCTGGGTTGTAGGGCATGGCGGTGTTTGTGTTGTTTGGGGCGAACACGCAGGTTCGCCCTTACGATGGGGTTCGCGGAGATGACATGAGCAGCCGGTAGGTGGTTGGTTTGAAGAGGGCTTAGAGTTCGCGGGTGATGGTGGCGAATTGCTGGGGGGGGGTGAGTTGACGGGAAGGGGATGGAGATCAGGGAGTGGCGGGTCAGGTTATCATTTCCGCTCCGAAGGGGCGCAGGGCTTCCTGCATCTCCGGGGGCCATTGGCTGAAGGGCTGGGTCTTGAAGAGTCCCATCCGATCCGTCGGGAGCGTCTCGTCGTTGAGTTGGCCTCTGATATACATCGACATCAGGACCAGCGCTCGGGCGTCTTTCTGCGTCGGCAGTTTGTTTGTTTGAGTGTCCATGTTGTATTCCTATGAATTCGTGTCGCTGGCTTTCATAAGGGAGTTGGGATTCGTTGGCTTATAGCGATCAGTCAATTGGAAACCGATGCGCTACAGTGTGTCATATGAAACGCATGTTGACATTGAGGATGTTAGCGGAAACTGCTGTTGACCGGCAATGTCAAAGCGTGGCGGGGGAGTGTTTGTTGAGTGTTGAGACGCGAACCTGTGAAGGCCGTTGAGTTTTAGGAGCAGTCGATGAAGGAAAAGGCGAGCCAGTAGTTCATGTGGCGGGCGTAGCGGATGACCTCGGCGATCTTTTCAATGGGGTCTTTGATGATGTCGGATTCGTCTTGTTGTCTTAGCGTTTCAAACATGTCGGAATGCTTATCGAGGGAGGATGGCGCAAAGAGGTTTATCCGGTAGTAGTTGCCGTCATCGTCCTGAGCAGGGCCCGGGGTGAAAATGACACCCTCCTTTAGAAAGAAATCCAGCAAGGCTTCGCTAAAGCCGTCTTTCCAAAAGGCGATGAACCAGAGGGTTGTTGAGCCTTTGATAAAAGCCTGAGCGGTGAACTGCTCACACAAGGAATCGAAGGTGGCGTCGAAAAGTTGATCAGGCCCGTAGGTGATTGTGTAGGTCGGCTCATTTTTAAAAATGAACCATTCTATTGAAGCCGGATGGCCGCCACCCATAGTGATCTCCTTGTGATGCTCAGGGTGAGGTTTTAGAAGGGAAGGAGTTACTGGCTCACGCTGCTGGGGGCGAGATGGCTTGGGTGAGGGCGTAAACCATGTCAGAGACGGAGCGCTTGAAGGCGTCGTTTTCGACAAACTGCTTGTAGACCTGGGTGTCGTCGCGCAGGAGGGTGAGCATGACTTTTCCTAGGGCCTTCTCGTATTCGATGCGGGCGGTGGAGGGCGTGTTGGCCATGGCGTTCTGATAGGCCTGGTCAGCGGCGACTTTCGGCGCGATGTCTTCCTTGAAGCGGCGGATCACGCGGTCGGAATCGGAGAAAAGGGCTCCGAACTGGGCGTTGAAGGCGTCCAGGATGTGGGTGAGGGTGTCGAGCTTGGGCTCGGGTTTGTGGCCGCCTTTTTCGACGGGGATGGGCTCGATCTCGGCATCAGCGTCGGGGAGCGGGATCTCGAGCGCTGTCTTTTTTTCGACGCGGTAGCTGTCCATGTCGATAGACTGGATGATGCCTTTTGAGAGATCCTCGTCAACCGGCGAGGGGAGCTTGTTGATGAGGAGGTTCAGAAGAATGGAGAGTTTTTCCCAGTCGCGGTTTTTGAAGGGGATGAGCGCGGCAAGGAACTCGTAGGTACGCACGAAGGTCTTGGCGCTGCCCTTGAAACTGATCTGGCCGTCGGTGTCGAGCGTGTCCATGTAGACGGCCACACATGCGTCCAGGATCGGGTCGAGGGTTTCGCGGGGTGAATTCAGGATGAAGAGTTGGGCGAAGGTGTCGACCTGTTCCTGCGTGTAGACCTGGGCTTCATCGAGAACGGCCTTGAGGTCGTGGAGCTTGTTGGGGTCGGTCTCGTCGCTGAGGAGCGTGGTGCGGTAATAGTCGCTGAATGCCGCGATGATGGTATTGGCGTTGTTCTGGAAGTCGAGCACGAAGAC
>CAZXVN010000558.1:0-9738 GCA_964643945.1 uncultured Lentisphaeraceae bacterium
GACAAGTCGGTGAGCGTTAAAGCGCCCCTGCACGCCACTGAAGAGAAGATCAACGGCTTTCTGCAGCGCAAATGCCGGCAGATTCTTAAACACCGGCGTTACTTCGCCCAGTTCAAGCCACGGGCCCAAAAGGAATACGTCAGCGGCGAAACCTTCCGTTATCTGGGGCGGAACTACAAGCTGCTCATCCGCAAAACGGCGGAGCAAGAGCGGGTATCGCTCCAGATGGGAACATTGACCGTCTTCAGCCCGTGTCCTCATGACCGACCCCACACGCGGGAGCTGCTCGATGCCTGGTACGCTGATAAGGCCCGGCAACACTTTGCCGAGCGGCTCAAGCTGTGCGCAGCGCAGTTTGCGCAGAAAGAGCCGCCGAGACTCGGCATCCGCCGTTTGGCAAAACGCTGGGGCAGCTATTCCCGCAAGACCCACCGGATCTGGCTCAATCTGGAACTGATCAAGGCTTCCAGAACGCAGATCGATTACGTGCTGACACACGAATTCTGCCACATCACGCACACCGCGCATGACAAAGCCTTCTACCGCCTGCTGAGCAGCCACCTGCCCGACTGGCAGAAGGTGAAGACCGAACTCGAACGGTCCCTGCTGTCGGTGTGACCTCAAGTAAACCCATGACGTTCCCGATGCCAAGCCAAATACTCGCGGTTGGGCTGGCAGTCCTGGCAAGATGGCAACAGGATCGGCATATCCGTACGCGGCTTCAATAGATGTGCTGCCTCCCCTGCCTCATCGAAATGGCCGATTTTCACCAACACCCGGTAGTCGTCTCCGATTGACCAGAATCCCCGGTCGAAAAGCCAGTGCGCGGTCTTCGACAGGGCGATGCCGTTCTCGGGGCAGTTAGGACCGCCTTTCTTGAACTGCTTGATGTGCGCCGCATCGACGGCGGTTGTCCCATCAATGGACACCATACGGTAGCGCGTCAAGGCGCATGTGAAGTCGTACGCCGGAAGGACCCGGAGGCTGAACTGCAGATCGCGTTTGAGTTCTGATACATCTTCCTTGCCGAACAGTCTGACCTCGGCGGCGGTCGCATCATCGAGTAGCGGCTGGACGCCTGTGAGCCCATACAGAATAGCCCGTTCGTGGGGCTCAAAATACGTGGCGATCAGCGTCCGACGGGCCATCAACCGGAACGCCTCGTCTTGCGCACAAAGCAAGAACTCTGGATCGAGTCGAGCAGATACCGTCAGCTCGCGGGCGGCAGCCGCCTTACCGGATCCATCCAAAGGCGTCCAAAAGCCGTCCGACTTCATGTGATAGAAGGGCAACCGCACATCGGGCTTGCTGCTGCGCCGTCCGGCAATGATCGACCAATAGGAACTGAAGCGGAAGGCGAGGTTGCCGTCGCGTAGCATGTGGCCATCCGACAATTTGCCTTCGGCGACAAGGTCAAGCACAACGAGCAGGAGCAACGGCTTGTGCGGCGCACTGCCACGCGACTTGTCGCATTTGAGTGTGGCCAACCGCTCAAACCATCTGTGCGCTGTCGGATTCATGACTTATTCACATGTAAATCCTTTTGTGATCCTCCATGCGCATGTGCTGCGATAACAGCTTGAAGGTCACGCAGGTGAGTTTCCGTGAACCTGACACATGAATGCTCACCGGCCAACATCACACTGATGTAGTCATGCGCCTCTGTCCAATTCAGTTCTTTGACCAAATGCAGCAGAAGGTCTTTCGAACCATTCACAAGGTCAAACATCGCCGCATGGTTGGGACATAGAGCCAAGAAATTCTCGGGAAAAAGCTTATCTCGCAACTCTTCAAGCAAAGGTTGGGCCTCAAAGTGATACTCGCCGTTCTCCAGTTTGAATGGCAACGGAGCGTTGCATATCTGACAGAACATCACGCTGTGGCTGTTCGTGTACTGGTCTTTCAAATACTGCCTTGCGTTCACTTTCTCATCGCCCGTCTTGGCAACACTACGCGGCCTAATCTCATGACGCCTCTCAGCCGCCTCAGTAGCGCTCTCAAAAGCACGTTCCGAGCGCCGCTCGGGGTCATGTGGTGAGCGCCTCGGGAAAGAGGTGTCCTTCTTTCGCCTCTGGTCCTCAATCAGACGCTTCAGCTCCTCGGTCTCAAAGAGAGATGGGATCTCCTGCACCAGTTCAGCAAGGCTTCCGTCAAGCCCCAGGCACTTACAGGCTTCGCGCTTTTTTAAAACATCTTCGGACCGGTTGTACTCTTCTTTAGCAAAGCCGACCGCCTCAAGCCATTTCGCATCCGGCTGAACATCGAACCCCTTGGGCAAGAGTGAACGCGACGCCTTATCTGGGGAAACAAAGCGCCCGTCAGTCTGAGGAACCCAGCTCAGCTGTTTAATCAGGCACACCAGTTGCGAGTCTGCCTCATGACATCCATGCCGCGTGTTCTTCTGGAACCTTGCAACCAGGTGGTTACAACCATGGTGACGTTCGCGATCATTCAACGTACTCCAAAGCAACTGAGCTTTGATAACCGTGGGTGTCTCCATGAATCGCTCAAGATAGGGTATTTGCCAGTCTTCGTTCACATAATTACGGAACTTGTCGCCTGGGACGGAACTTAAATAGTCCCAAGAGGGATTGTTCTGACAGGTCACACTTTGGGGCACCAGATAACGTTGAACGCCCAGTTTTTCAAAGAAACTCAGAATCCGATGAGGGTCAAGAGTCTTTTTCCTGTCATCGTAAAACTTGTGAATTGGCAATTTTTGCTCTTCTTTGGGAACAAAACGGAAGTACTCCGACAACCCAGTTGCCAGATAGGGCGAGTCCAGGAACACTTCGCAAGGCTTAGCCCATTTTGAGCGCCCGACACGGACGACATAAAATTCCCAAAAAACTTCAGCATCAATCGCATCCTTTTCAACAAAGTTCATGAACCGTTTCAAATGGTGATCAACATACAAGTCGTCATTAACTTCGCAGTTATCACTTGTATAGCCTTTGATCAGTATTTTTTCAATGCGTTCCCTTGATCCAATTTCTTTTACACCAATAGTCTCTAGGAACTGCCGCGCCCTCACTTGATGTTTCTGACCTCTTCCACCTAATAGTATTCTTGGATCAACGAACGGAATAGATTTATCGGTGACCCTTTCATTCTCGCAAAAAAACGCATCGGCACCCTTTACATAGCTACCGCTATGGGTTCTCACAATCTCAATTTCTTTGATGAAGGGGTATGCCGTGTGCGCCTTTACCTCATCAAAATACAGGTTGCTGTAAAGGTACTGGTGCCAAGCCGCATCTTTAGCCGAAATCCAAGCCCTCGTCTCCTCAGTCATCATCCGAAAGTGCTCATCCAACATTTGCTCCATATCCCATACCGGGATATCAAGTTCTGAGAGGAACTTGTCACCACGATAACCACTCACGCCGCCCATCGCCCAATTCGGCGGTTCTTCGCTCCAAGGTACAAGGATCTTAAGATCCTCTTTCGTGATTAGGCTTTTGAATTGAGTTCTTGCCTGAAGCAAATGTTTAGCCGCAGCATGCCCAGCATCGTCCTCAATCGGCACGAGCGGGTGATCCTTCATTTCTGACACAACAGCATCCAGAATAGGCGCATAATGCACCGGAAGATTATCGTCCCGAATTGGCATAACCTTCTCGACGAACTCCTTTGTCAACAATCCAAGATCCCGTAGGCTGTAAAGCGACTTGACGGTCAGAGAAGTCAATTGTTCATACAACGGATCGTTGGCTGCGGTTTCTTTGATACTCGCCCGACTTAGCTCGGGCACAAATGGTGCATGCAAATGAAAATTTAGCTTAGAGGTCTCTTTGCGGGCAGGAAAGAAAATCGATACCGTTCCTTTGGCAGGTACGATCTTGAAGGTTTCTTTATTCGCGTCTGACTGTTCCAACCGTTTAAGTTCAAAGGCGATTGCTACCTGCTGGTTATCGAGCCCTTTCACCAATTCTGAAAACCTGAGGTAAGAGAACGATTCTGTTTTCTGACCGTTGACCTCTTTGAGAATCTCAATGCGATTGCCGGGGTGGTCCTCACGATAAATTGCACCGTGTTTATCCCTGGCGCGCCACCGGATAAAACGTATGTGAGAAAGGAAAAGAAGCGTAGTCTGATCTAATTCTTCCAGCCCGCGCTGAATTTCCAAGCGGGCAATAGCTGGTGTCTTTTTGTCACTGTTAAACGGAAATTCGAAATAGGTCAACTTACCGAGGTTAACTTTGTGTGAGACTTCAACCGGTTGGACTTTGTTCTCAATACGGAAAGCGTATTTGTCCGAATAGATATTAGGGTTTTCGGTGTACGCGAATACCGCTTTGAATCCAATCCCGAAACGACCGATTTTGTCATCGCCCTTTTTCTTCGTTCCCTTTCCAATTGTTGTTATAGCCTCGATGTCTTTTTCATTGAAAGGCCTGCCATTGTGTTCAACTGTCAGGCGTTTGTCCTCAAGAGAGAAATAGACCTCCGTCGCATGCGCATCCTCAGCGTTCTGGAGCAATTCATAAATGAAGTGCGCGTTGTCGGGATACAATTCTGAAACGATTTCGAGAATACCGTTATCGTCATCAGCCAGCACTTCTGCAAGTTTTGCCCGTTTTGCATGCAGGTCTGTCAGAAAGCTCATGAAACGATTACCTCACTGTAAGTATGCCGTAGGCGACAGGTTCAGCGATGATGTCTGCGCGTTCCGTGGCGATGTCTAGCTCCTGGATGTGGCGAGCGTAATCGGCTTCTGCGCTATCCAGTTGCGACTGACGCATCCTGCGAATCTTCTCGTTTTCAGCGCTATTGAACTGCTCACCGAGCAGTGCCGTACGAGCACGGTGGCTTGTGGAGAGACTTTCTCGACGATACTCAGCGATCTCCTTCACCTTACGTTGATGTTCGGCACGCGCCGTGGACCACATGGTATAATGCTGCGCATCCAGCGCATCCCAAGAAGGAGCCTTACACCCTGTCAAATCAGATTCGACCGATGTCTCGGCTTTCTCCAACAGGGTATTGATCTTGCCGGTAAGCACTTCGGAAGAGGTGACCGGCCGCAAGGACAAGTCCTCCTTGATACCGCAAAATTGCCACTGATAAATAACGAATTCGTATTTTCCCGCTGGCACATCACTCGTATGCACCGTCAGCGCGGTTGTAATCCGTTTACTGTTGGACAGAGCCATAGCAGCCTGTTTGACCAGCGGATGCAACGGCATGATGAACATGGCGTCCGGATTCTGAGATGCGCACTCGGACTCGAACGCTACGGATCGGTGGACATTGCTGTCCTTGAGCCAGTTCTCCCAGTCCCGGAACATACTGTTGTGCTGGCGAGGCAATTTCGCAAAGTCTCGAAGCACGAGACTCCTCGCCTCTTGCGACAAGCGAAGCGTTTTGAGCGCCTTCTCACCGAGAATGAAGTCCTGACCTGTGCCACAAAGATCCTGAAGGTACAACAGGACAAGTCCGCGGAGCGCGTCGGGCGACAACCAGAAGCTGGTCGCGTCCTGAATCTCCTTCTTCATCTGGTTTTCCGGCAGGCGGATGCCGAAGAGTTCGAACTGGCGCTGTTCGAGCGCATCCTGTTCCTGCAGCAGCCGGATCTCATTGTCGGCCAACTGTTGGAGCTTTGCCTTCCGCTCCTCCTCGCTGATCGTATAGTTTTCCGCTATCGCCCTGATGTTTGTCGTGATTTCACCGAGAATCTCCTCACTTGTTCCCAAAGCCGTGTTGAACACTCCGATTCTGAGAAGGCAGCGTTCATAAATGTCGGCGTCTACAGTTCCCGGCGTAATCATGTTGAAGATCGCGACGCTTTCGCTCTTTTGGCCGTTTCGATCGATACGGCCAATTCTCTGTTCAACGCGCATGGGATTCCAAGGAAGGTCGTAGTTGACCATGCAATCGCAGAACTGATAGTCCAGACCTTCACAACCGATTTCGGAAAAAAGCATGACATCAACAGTTCCGTCTTGCTCTCGCGGCCTCATGAAACGGGCACGCAACTCCCGTCGCTCCTCATCCGGCGTCCCGCCGTGCATCACCCCTACGCGCACACCGTCCGCTCTAAGATGCTTCTCCAAGTAACTCAGGGTATGCCTGAAACTGCTGAACAACATCACCTTATTGGTCGACCGCTTCTGTTTGTCACGGATGATCGTACGAAGCGCCTCTAGCTTGGGGTCATATGGATCGAGTTTTGAGGCCTTATCCAGAAGCACCTTGATCTGCTCCTCAATGGGAGCCACGCTGTCATCCGACGGCATTTCCGCTGTATCGTCCGCCTCGTCCCATGTAAGTTCATCCAAGTGCCGGTTCAGAATGTCTTCGAGAAATGGAGCCAGTCCGAAAAGGCAACTCGCCGCTTGGCGGCGTATGGTTGTCATCATGAATTTCACAACAAGGCTGTTGTGCAACCGTTTGAAAATCTGCTCCTGAACCCGCAATATCTCGTCATGGACTTCCTTTTGAGAAGGAGTGAAATCAACAGTAACGGTTTCCGGTTTACGGATTGTGAAATTGCCGATATCACGACGGCGCGTGCGGTTAATGACACCCGAAAACGTGTGCAGCGACTCGATATCGGTGATCAGCTGAATGCGTTCATCCCGAGGGACAGAACCGGATGCAAGGCGCTCTCTGACTCGGTTAAGGTCGGGATTGTGCTTCAGAATAGCCTGCCCCCAAGGCGTGGATACAGCCTTGTCGAGAGCGGAGGCCGCATCGGTCTCCCATCCGGCTTGCTGTCCGCGTGCGCGTGCCACAGCCTCATTGATGAAGGGGTTCGGCTCTGACATGTGCGCAAAGCTCTCCGGGTCAAGTACCAGATCAGGCCGCAGCGTATTGAGGAGAACAAAGAGGTCTTTACTCCCTAGTTGAATGGGCGTGGCGGTCAAAAACACCACGGCCTCGGCATGGTCACAGAAGAACCTAACGGCCCTATGACTGTAAGTGTCTGTGTTACGAATATGATGGGCCTCATCGACGATCACCAAATCAAACCGCGGTGGAGGATCCAAGGTGAGTAGGCCTTTTCTTTTTTTACGACCTTCGCCCGGACGTGAACCAAACAACAGGGTTTCATCGAACAGAGAGTATGGAAGAATGACTTTTTGATAACGATCCGGCCATACGCCGTCTTTGTCCATCTCATCGATGCAATAGCGAAGCGTTTCTCCTTTGAGAGGTATAAAGTTCTCGTCGAACCTCTTCATCTCGCTTTCCCATTTCCGCTCAGTGACCAATGGGCGCGGGCAAATGATAAGCACCGATTTGACCTCGCGTCTTGCCTGCAATTCCCTGAGAATCAGACCGGCCTCAATAGTCTTTCCGACGCCGACGCCGTCGGCGATTAAAAGGCGCGGACGGTCAGACCGAATGAACTTCAGAATCGGCCGGAACTGGTATGGGATGAAGTCTACACGCGCCGCATTCAGCGAGTAGAGTGTTGACAGGCCTGGATGGCGAATTTGAAGCGCCGTCATGTGAGCCTGGAACTGCGCACCTGTCACAAAAGATCCCGTCGTCGCTTGTGATTCCTCCGCTATCAGCTGTGAGGCGTAGTATGTCTGAATACCGCCATTGATAAATACGTTGACCCGACATTCCGGACTGCTAGGCGTAACGGCTACAACGGCACCTTTGCTCGACGGGCTAGACCTCAAACACACGATCCGACCAGGAGCGAACTCGCCGGAGGAAGCTTCCGATACCGCCGGAGGTGGGGCTGGCTCTTCCTTTCGGTCTGTTGTTTTCGGGGAGGTCGCTGTGAGTATGGCGCTTTTTGTGGCCCGTATTTCACCAAGGACAGTTTCATTAGCCTTAATGACCAGCGCAAATCGTTGAAGGGTATCCACGTCCCTGTACATGTCATCATTCGAGAGTGGATCAGTGCCGACATGTGCCCACCGGTTACGGATCGTCTGCATCTCTTTAACGTAGTGGCGTTGCTCTGTCGTGAATCCCAATTTTGATGATATCTGATACCAATTTTGATCAAGCACACGCAACAATGCCGCCAAATCCAAAACCGCTAGCGACTCTCCCTTGCGCTGTTCGAGCAATCGGCGTTGCTGAAATGAGAGATTATTTAAGACCGCCTGTTTCCACCAATCATCAAAAAGATCCGGGAGGACACCCTGTAAGAATGAAACAAGCTGCTTGGCTGTTTCATTTAAGAGCTTGGCTAGAGCAGACTGGCTATCCATGGTTCACCCGTTTCCTGGTCCTAATCACACATCAAAGATGCCCCTATGGCAACCGCCCTGCGTAAAGTTCTTTGTAGCGGTTAGCAGCACCTTGATTCAAAGAGTAGCAGAGCAGGCACTCTTGCTCAAGCATGCATACAAAAACAATCACCGGCTCCGCTTGAGGAGCGCCTTTAGTTTGTCGATGCTCAACACATGAGTCGAGGCATGCAGCATAGCGTGGCAGTTCGGGCAGACCGGACGCAGATCCGAAACGGGGTCAACATTGTAACTCCCACCTATTTCTGAGATCGGCGTAAGATGATGGACATGAATATAGCCCGCTCCACATTCCCCATACACTTGTGAGAAACTGAACCCGCAGACTGTACAATTCGTTCCATAGTGCGCAAGACACATTGCGCGTGCCTTCGGATTGCGCTCGTAGGCGTTCACAACGATTGACTTCTTGGCACCTTCGGGCAACGACTTGATCTGCGCCTCGCTCACCCGATATTCTTCGGGTAACGGCTGTTCCTTTGCATCAGAAAGAGCGTCGCAAGGAGCTTTCAGTGGAGGTGCAGAAGAACCGCAGATGGGCTTCACTGATACCACATTAGAGGCTTTTGAAGCAGAACTTCCAAGCGAAAACTTTTTTAATAGTGAGGGTGTATCCAAATGCTGCAGATAAGGTTTTAACGTGGCCCCCATGCGCTTTGTTCTAGCGATCATGTCGGCCTGAATCCGGGGCCAATCAGATCTGTTCGTCTCTGTTGCTTTGGCGACGGCAAGGGAGTCCACGTATTGATCGCGACGGCCTTCATCATAATCCCAAAGAAGCGCTTCTCCAAAATCTCGCTCTATCTGCCCCTTAAACTCCTTTAACAAAAGAAATCGCCGTTTGTTCTCTGCCGCTTCTTGAAGCGCCTCATATTTCGATTTTGCCGTGTAAAATGTAAGTCTAATTCGAGCATCCGTGAGGCTCCACCCTGTATGGGTGAGAGATCTTTCGCCGACTTCGAGACGCGGAGTGTTCTGCAAAATCGCTTTATTTGGGTTGTAGATAAAGCAGTTTTCGAAACGCGCCTTCTGGGCCAACTGCGTAAAAAAATCTTGCTTCCATGTTGTCGTCACAATTACATCCCCCTTTTGTCACCCCAACAAACAACAATCACCAATAATTGTTTGTTTCCGGCAATACAAATTGCGTATACAAGAACTACTGACGATACGGCAGCGTTGTTACAGATGCGTCAACAGGTCCGCTATATTGCCGTATCCAGTGTCTTAAAGGGTAACAGAGAAAATGTCGGTATACAAGCTCAGCAGATGCGAGGCGTAGCACCGTATTGAAATGTTCCAGCGGGCTCCGGCTGGGTGAACGTCCGTCCGGGCTGGTGTGGCGCGACCCCAGCGGTCGCGCCGGATGTTTTTAGACAGGCTCGCTGCGCCGGCAGCGTGGCGGCTGTTGGTATATTCCAAGGGACCCGTCGCGAGACGCTATCGCGGCGAGCGTCGGGCTGGATGGCCGCGCCCTCAACGGGCGCGGCGGGATTTTTGAGCATAAAAAGGGGCGGCC
>CAZXVN010000559.1:0-6483 GCA_964643945.1 uncultured Lentisphaeraceae bacterium
CCCCAGGACTTCGGCTGGATCTGCAGGATATTCGACTCGCACCCGTTATAGGACGGAATCCATGACGTATAAAGATTCTTGCCGAACGCGGCCATGCCGCCGCCTGCGTCGCCACCGTGCTCCGCCTGTGTGCCGCGGCGCGCGAGATTCTCGTAGGCCACGTTGAAGTAATCGGTGCGGTCGCCGCTCAGGTCGAGCTTCGCTTTCTCGTCGTGGCACCGCACGCAGCGCGCGTTCAGCACAGGCTGCACCACGCGGGCGAAACTGAACCCGTCGCGCCGCCCCCATTCCGGTCCGGCCAACTCCTGGACAGGGCGTCCGGCCGCGATGGAGCGTCCGCCGCGCAACCCTGCGGGCGCCACATAGTTGCGGTCCGCGTGGCAGCCGATGCAACTCTGCTTCTCCCCCGGCATGAAGTGCGTGAAGGTCCGCATCCGCTGCACGGCGCGGCCTTCGGCGTCGAGCGGCAAGAAATAGAGCGGCAGACCGGCCGGGACCTTGAAGTGCGCCGACCCGTCCACCTCCACGTTGGCAAAGCCCCAGACCCGCTTGGGCGCATACGTCGCACCACAGGAGACCACCGGAAACTGGAAGCCGAACTGGCGCTTATCGGTCTCGGCACGCATGTCCTTCTCCATCTCCTGAACCACGGCGATGCGTTTGATCTCGCCCGGCTTGACCGCGTCGCCCAGCCCGATCATCACATCATGCATAACCACTGTGGCCCACGGCTCGGCCTTCGGGTCGACGCGTGATGGACGCGGCGAACGGGGCATCGGACGTCCGCGGAGCGGCTGCGCCGAGTAAAATCCCAAGTCCTTGTCCGGCTCGCACAGCACGGCGTCTAAAGTGCCCGCATAGTCGCGCAGCAAGATGCGCCCAGCGCGCGAGACCAGATAAGTACGCGCATCCAACGGCACCGGGCTTTCGTACGGGCCGCGCAGGCCGTTGCCCGCGCCCGCATCCCCCACTGGGCCCACGCTCACCTCCGGCGTGAGATTACGGATCGCCTCCTGCGCATTGCCGCCTTTGGTCAGATCCAACAGGCCGATCGCGCCGCGGCACGGGCCGTTATGGCTGGTCATGACACACAGAATCTTGCCCGGCATCCCCGGGATGTCCTTGGCCTCCATAAAGGTAGCAGGACTGAGCACGCGGTTGCCGAACACCCCGGCCAGCAAGGTGCCGTCGGGATTAATCGCCCACAGCGACTGGATCGGAATCGCGGGCCGGTCCACATATTCCCAGCGGCTCAAGAGGATGCGCCCATCCTCCATAATCGACGGGGTAAAGACGGTCAAATAGTTCGCCGAAAGCTTGATCACGTTTTGGCCGTTGCCGTTCGCGCGGAACAGGACGGGCGACGTGCTGGTCCAGCAATAGGCGAAGGCGGGCTTGCGGTCCGACAGGAACGCGATCCCGCCGTCCGGGAGCCAGCAGGCGTTCATGTTGTTGGAGGCGTGATCAATGACGCAAGTCAGGCCGCTGCCGTCTTTATTGATACGCCAGATCTTGAACGGCTCCTGCATCGTGCGCTTCCAACTGAAAAGCACCTGCTTGCCGTCATACGAGACCTGACAGTCCAAAATCACCCCGTCGGACGCATCGACCAGCCGCGTCAGTTTTCCGTCTTTAAGCGACAGCGTAAAAAGTCCGCCCCCCTGCGCCAAACCCTCGACGTGATAGGTGTAAACGTGCGTCGGGTTCAGCGGCCGCCGCTGAATCATCAGCAGCGTGTCAAACCCCAAACCTCGGCCCTTTAACTCTTTTTTCTCAGGAAACATCCGCGCCTCGAACCACATCTGCCGCGTGATGTGATCCTCCATGATGTGGCGATACAAGCCGATCCATGTCGTCTCTTCCTTCTTTCGGAAATAATCCGGATCGCCGCCGGGACGTGTATCTCCCTCCATCCGTCCCGTATCACTCGAAGGCACCAATTCCTCGGGATAGTGCAGAACAGAGGTGAACATCCAATCGATCTGGTGGAGCCACTCATGGAGTTCCATCTCGCCGTCGGTCTCGCCTGGATACGGATAGTTCGTGTGCCAGGGAACCATGACAAAACCGGCGCCGTTCACCTCGCCAATGCTTGCGTACGTGGCAGCCGTGAAAGGCGCCGGAACAGACGGCCCCTGATCGCCGTTGTATTTTACATAACCGAACACCGTGTCGTATTGCCGGTCTTTAACCAAAGGCTTGATGAGCGGCAGAAGAAGATGCGGCGCAGGCGAGAACGGCCCCTGCCCGGAGCCATGCAAATTTGTGACCGGCGCTTCGACCACCTGGAACTCTGTGTCAAGCCGGAGCATGCCGCTGGACAGCTTGAACACATGCCGCCCGTAGGCTTCGATGCTGCCGCGGATCTTCTTTTCATTCTCGGCGCTGATGGTCTTCTGGACATGCACGAGCTTCTGGTCTTTGTCTGTCCACGAAAAATCAAGCTGCCGGAAAATGATCACCAGCACCTTCCAGGAATTCGCCTTGGCCGGATCCGTGTTACGCAGCCCCTTCGGACGTAATGTCCGGATGTGCGTGCGCGCCTCGAGCCGTTGCTCTTCCGTAGCGGGGCCGCGATCGATCACGCGCTCCCAGGACGTCAGGGCCTCCTCAGCTTTGCCAGCCGCTTCCGCCTCCATGGCGCGCGTCCGGCAGAGAGCGACATCCATCGTTTGCGTCGATGTCACCAGAAAGGGAAATCCGGGGTCAGGCGCCACATCCGCGCCGACAGCCAGCCCGCACAGGGCCGACCACACAACCGCCGCACCCGCCAGCGACCTCAGACCTGCAAACCCATCCCGTCCAGTCTTGCTCATACCCTCATCATCTTTCTTCTTTTTCTCACACCTGACTTGCCGACCCGCCGCCAAGCATCACCCCTTGTGTTTGCCACACATCGTACGCCGAACCGCCAGCAGAAACACATCGAACAACATGCGCCCTCCGCTGGAAAAGATCCGCACCGTCGAATGCCCGCTGTAGTCCCAGTTCACCGGAACTTCGGCCACCTGATACCCCAGATCGCGCGCCAACGCAATCATCTCGACATCAAAGGCGAACCGCCGGGTCCGCATCTGTCCAAAAACCTGTTTGGCGGCCTCCGCACGAAAGAGCTTGAACCCGCACTGCGTGTCGCGGATGCCATGCACGCCTGCCACGTGCACCAGCAGATTGAAGATCCGGCTCAGCAGCCGGCGGTGCAGCGGCGGCGGCTTGCCGATGTGCGCCCCCCGCACCGCACGCGACCCGCAGGCGATATCCGCCCCCGCGTCGATCGCGGCCTTCAGCGGACGCCAATCCTCAAGCGGGGTCGAGAGGTCCGCGTCGGACATCAGGATCAGATCCCCTTCCGCCGCCAGCACCCCTGTCTTGACCGCATACCCCTTGCCCTGATTCACCGGATACCGGATCAAGCGCAAGGACGGATCATCCCGGTCTGCGAGGAACGCGTTGATGATCGACGCGCTGTTGTCGGGCGAGCCGTCATCAACAAAGATCGCGTCTACAGACACCTCTTCCGTCGCGGCCACAAACGCGGCAACCTTTTCCAGCGACTCCTCCATCCGGCGGTGCTCCTTGTAAACCGGAATGACGAGCGTCAGCCGAACCCCCTTTTGCGTGTCCCCCTGCGTATTCATTTGACCGCAGTATACCACGTTCACAGGCCCGCATGAACCGAAAATCAAAGCGCCCGATTAATTAACCCTTCGAGCAGTTCGCCGAACGCCGCAGTCTCGCCCTCCTTTCCGATAGCGACCGCACGCTCCGAGAGGCGTTTTTCAAGCTGTCTGTCCATCGGGTTCTTCATGATCGTTCCCCTCTCATCTCTTCATTCGGCATTGACGAACGCGAGTGGAGTCAGCCGAAAACTCACCCGCCCGCCTCCTCGCCTGCGGCCCTTTTCACGGCCTTTTTTCGAGTCTTGCTCTCGGTGCGTTTCGCCTCATCTGGGCCCACCATCATCCGCTTGAGTTCGCGGATCTCATCGCGTAAGAGAGCCGCGCGCTCGAACTCGAGGGCGTCTGCCGCCGCCAGCATCTCGGCCTCGACTTTTGCGACCACGCGGTGGACATCGTACGCCTCGTGCGATTCGGCCGCCACCATCCGTTCTTCCACCCGCTGCGCCTCCGAGTAGAGCGAGAGCGACTCGTTGATCGCACGTGTGATGCTGCGCGGCGTGATGCCGTGCTCGGTGTTGTAGGCCTCCTGCCGCAGGCGGCGCGCCTGCGTCACCTCCATCATCTGCCGCATCGCGCCGGTCACCTTGTCGGCATACAGGATCACGCGCCCGTCGAGGTGACGCGCCGTACGCCCCGCCGTCTGGATCAGCGAGGTGCCGGAACGCAGGAACCCCTCCTTGTCCGCATCGAGCACCGCCACCAGCGCCACCTCCGGCAAGTCGAGCCCTTCACGCAGCAGGTTGATGCCGATCAGACAGTCGAACGCGCCCTTGCGCAGCCGCCCCAGAATCTCCACGCGCTGGATCGCGTCGATGTCGCTGTGCAGGTACTCGACACGGATGCCGGTCTCGCGCAAATAGGTCGCGAGGTCCTCCGCCGACCGTTTGGTCAGCGTCGTCACCAGCGCCCGGTCGCCCGCTTCGGTCACCCGCCGCACCTCTTCCATCAGGTCGTCGATCTGATTGTCCAACGGGCGCACCTCCACCGGCGGATCGAGCAGGCCCGTCGGCCGGATCACCTGTTCAACGGACACCTCGCTAACCTGACGCTCATACGGGCCGGGCGTCGCAGAGGCGAAAACAATCGGCCCTACCTTGCGCAGGAACTCCTCGAAATAGAGCGGGCGATTGTCCTTGGCTGAGGGCAGCCGGAACCCGTGCTCCACCAGTGTCTGTTTGCGCGCCTGATCGCCATTGTACATCGCGCGGAGCTGCGGCAGGGCCACATGCGACTCGTCGATGATCGTGAGAAACTCGGAGTCGAAATAGTCGATCAGACACGCGTGCGACTCGCCTGCCGCCCGCCCCGCCAGATGGCGCGAGTAGTTTTCGATGCCGTTGCAGTAGCCTAACTCGCGCATCATCTCCAGGTCGAACTCGGTGCGCTGCCGCAGCCGCTGCGCCTCCAGCAGCTTGCCTTGGCGCTCGAACTCGGCCAGGCGTTCGTCCAGCTCCTGGCTGATGCGGCCGATGGCGTCTTGGACTTTGGACTTGGGCATCACGAAATGCTTGGCTGGCGAAATCACCGAGCGCAACAGCGTCGCGCCCGCCTTGCCGGTCACCGGGTCGAGCGTGCGGATTTCCTCGATCTCGTCGCCAAAAAACGACACGCGCACCCCCGCCGTGTCATACGAAGGGAAGATGTCCACGCTGTCGCCGCGCACGCGGAACGTGCCCGGCTGCGGCTCGTAATCGTTGCGCGTGTACTGGATGTTCACGAGCTGCTCCAGCATCCGGTCGCGGCCGGGCTGGGCTCCCGGCACAAGATCCACCAGCATCTCCTTGTAATCCTCGGGCGATCCCAACCCGTAAATGCAGGAGACCGAGGCCACGATGATCACGTCGCGCCGCCCGAGCAGCGCATTGGTGGCCCCGAGCCGGTAGCGCTCGATCTCCGCATTGATCGACGCGTCCTTCTCGATGTAGGTGTCCGTCTGCGGGATGTACGCTTCCGGCTGGTAGTAGTCGTAGTAGCTGACAAAGAACCCGACCGCGTTGTTCGGGAAGAAGCTCTTGAGTTCGGCGAAAAGCTGGGCCGCCAAGGTCTTGTTGTGCGAGATGATCAGCGTCGGCCGCCCCCACGCACGGATGAGATTGGCCATCGTGAAAGTTTTGCCGGAGCCGGTGACCCCCTCAAGCGTCAGCCGCTTCGCCCCCGAAGCGAGCCCCCGCACCAACGCGTCGATCGCCTGCGGCTGGTCGCCCGCAGGCTGGAACTCGGACGCCATCGTGAACTCTGCCAAACGGGTCATATCAACAACCTTTAAGAGAATACAGAATTCAGGAGCCAGAAGTCAAAAGTCGGAAAGGTGTCAAACAACAGACCGGAGGCGGGTGCAGAACCGCTCACCGCGCTCGGAGATCGCGGGCTACCTTGGGTGGCGCGGGCTCTCCGAGCACGCCTTGCATGATGTCTTCTGTATTCTGACTTCTGTATTCTGACTCCTAGCTCCCAGGCTCACTTGGCCAGCTCAATGATCGCGGCAATCTCTTTCTCGCCGAGGTCGCCGTACTCGCCGAGCAGGGCGCCGCGCTTGGCCAGGCGACTGGTGACCAGACGTCCCGCCTCCGCCGCATCGACGTTGTGCTCCGACAGGCGTGTGGGCACGCCGACCGAACGGAAGAACGCCTCCATTTTGTCGACCGCCTGCGCCGCGCGCGCCGCCGTGCCGCCTTCCCTGATTCCCCACACCCGTTCGGCGCATTGCGCGAGCCGCGCCTGCTTGCGCGTAAGCTGATAGCGGTGGACCGCCGGCATGATCACCGCCAGCGTGCGGCCGTGGTCAATCCCGTAGAGCGCGGTC
>CAZXVN010000560.1:0-6335 GCA_964643945.1 uncultured Lentisphaeraceae bacterium
GTATACTGGCCGCACCACGGGGTCTGGATTTGATCGGCCCAAACCCCTTGCAGACTGGAGAGCAGATTGCCGGGGCGGGAGCTGGAAATCGCCAGGTAACGTCCGAACTGGAATAGCAGTGCTTCCATATCCGGATCGGGCGCCTTGTCTCTGGCCATGCGGGCCAAGCGCTGATCAATGGGCAGCTTGCGGGCCTCATGGCCGCCCAGGTCGAGCGATGCCCGGCGAAAGAGCTTCTGGTAATCGGCTATATGCGCCTTGCGCACCTCATCGTAGGCCTTGGCCGCAACTGCCGCAAGCTGGCCGGCGGTCACCTTTTCATGAGGATTACCGCGATACGGGGGATTGAGTATGTGATCCGTGCCGGCGGTCAAAAACAGCGTGACCGAATTCGCCCCCGCCACGCGCAGATTATTCCCGTCGGTCTTCACCGTGCCGCCCTCGGCGACAGCCTTGACCCGGGCGATGTATCTCATCCCGTTCGTGCCGTTCACGCCGTCGTTCAACTGGCCGCGCATGACCAGCCCGTCGCTGCCGTCGGCCGTTGTTGCGAAGCGTTCGGGCCGTGTCAGGCTGGCCGCAAAGCCGAGCTTGCCGGGCTTGTCACAGGTCAGGCGCACAACCAGCGCCTGATCCGGGGCGCTGGAAAAGACCTCGCGTTTGAATGTGGCGTCGCCCGCGCGATAGCTCACCGTGACGATTGCCGTCTCGAGATCCAGCGTGCGGCGGTAGTTGCTCGCGCCGTTTTGGTCATCGAACCTCAGCGTCAGGTCACCCAGCGTCTGGAAACAGCCGAAGGGATCATTCGCGGAGGCGGCGCCTCTCGTCCCGACCCCTTTGCAGATGAGTTTCTTTGCGGACACTGCTTTGGCCTGGTCGTATTTGCCGTCGAACAGGAGCTGGCGTATTTCCGGCAGTGCGGCCAAGGCGTCAGGGTTGTCGCTGTCCTGCGGCGAGCCCGACCAGACGCTGACTTCATTCAACTGCAGCCGCTCGGACTCGACACCGCCGAACACCATACAGCCGATCCTTCCGTTGCCGACTGGCAGGGCCTCAAGCCATCGCGCCGCCGACTAGTTGTACCACAAGGCCAGGCCGGGAGAGGGCGTCTCGGCCACCGGCTTCACAGCCATCGCCGGCCCCGACGCCGGAGTGATCTCGATCGCCGCCTTGGTGATGTTTTCCGTGTAGGAGAAATCGCCTGCCAGCGAATACGTCGCCGCCTTGGCGCGGGCGGGAAACATTGCCGTGCCGGCGGAGGCGAGCAGGACAAAAAAGAGTCGGTTTGTAGTCGGTGTGTTCATGTTTTGTGGTTTAATCCTTGCTGGCCGCGTCCCTCACGGTGAGATTATCAATCGCCCCTTGGAAGCATCCGCTGGTCAATGTTCCGGCCGGCCCGATGCGGAGGCGGACGTTGCCCGAGCCGTCGCCGGTGTATGAAAAGCCCGCAGCGGCGAACACCATCTTGCCGGCCCACGCGCCCGGCGCTTGGGTGTGGCGGGCCAGAACGCTGTTGTCGGCGCGCAGCACCTCGATGAGCAGGGCGTCGCCAGCCTGCGTCGCCTGCTCCGGATGCGTGGCCGCGTAGACGGCGGCGCCGGCCTCGAAGCTCACGCAGTAGGCCTGCCCGGCGGCATTCGCGGCGAAGGCGCGCGACGAGATGACATTGTCCTGCCAGATCATGACGGCCCAGTCCGACGGGTTCGACTGCCCGGCCTGATTGGCGCGGTCAACCGCGTGCAGGGCTCCGCTGCCTGCGGAGGCCCAGCCAGCCACCGTGCCACTGTAGGCCACCTTCAGCCCGCTCTGGTATTGGGTGTCGTTCTGGCTTCCGCTGTAGCGGCTGAAATTCTCGGCGAGATGCACACCCGGCAAACCGGTCACCGTGACCTGGAGTTGGATCATCGCGGGCTGGCCGCCGGCCTTCGTCACCCCGACGATCCACACATTGACGCCGGCATCGTCTTCTCCGGGCGTGCCGGAGACGCGGCCGTCCGCCTGGACCGTGAGCCAGTCCGGGCCCGCCCGCCGGACGAACGTGGCGCCCTCGGGCAGCAGGCGGCCGGAGTAGGCCTTTCCTGTCGCAGCGCCCGGAAGAACCACCGGCGCGCCGAGATCCGGTGTCTGCATGACCAGCACCCAGTCCTGGGGCGAGGGCACATTGGGCGTGTTCCATGAACCGGAAGGGGTGGTCACGAGGCCCTTGTCAAAGCGCCGCCCGCTGGCCGGATCGAAATAGAACGCGGAATACGGCACTCCGGGCTGGAGGCCGTTCACGGTGAACCCGCTCCAGTTGTAGACGCCGCGCTTGGGGAGGTAGAAGACGCGCATTCCGTTGGGGATGCCTGCGGCAAAGCAACCCGGTGCCCACTCCGGGTGCGGCTCGAAGCGTGCCCAGGGATACTGCTCCAGCAGCTTCTTGCCGATTCCGAGCTGGGTCGAGCCGGGATAGTTCATGCCTTCCTTCCACGTCGTCAGGTCGTAGACATTCGCGGTGCCCGGATCGCCCTCGACACTGGCATGCCAGACGCCCGCCGCGCCGTAGGTCAAGCCCGCAGAGCCGCTGAGCATGCTGCCCCAGAACACGTAACGCTGGACATCCTGGAACCCTGACTGCATGTGGCCTTCATAGCTGTACTCACCGACCAGCACAGGCATCGGCGGCATCCTGGCATAGGCTGCCTGCATTTTCGGAATAGCGACAGCTCCATCGGCATGCCCGGTCTGCAGCATATCGAAATTGATTGCGGCTTCATCCGTCACCGAAGACCGGCCTGATTGCTCGGGATGCATGGTCGAAGGCCGCTGATACGGATCAATTGTCTGAACATACTTCGCCACCTCGGTCCACTGAGGCCCTTTTGCCTCACCGCCGATAATCCATACCGTGGGATAGGCGCCATACCGCGCAATAATGTTCCGCCAGTGCCGCTTCAAGCCGGGCACTCCGGCCTGCATGCCGTCGCAGTCGCCACGCCCCCACCCGCCGACGATCGCCGGAACAATCCCGCTGTCAACCAGGTGCTTGATGCGCCGGTCCGAATATTCAAAATACTTCGGGTTGACCACGCTGAAATCCTTCGTCTCATAAGGCTTGCCGCCTTCGTTCTCCCAGCGCTTTTCAAAAAAACCTTCGTCGGGATACGGCCCGCAGACGATCTGAACCACGCTGAAGCCCTTGGCCTTGCGGTCCGCCGTGAGTTCCTGGAAGCCCTCCCAGGTCATGCGCTTGCACAGGCACTTCCACCAGGTGTCGCCCAGCCAGAAGAACGGCGTGCCGTCCGCGTGCTCGAAGTGACGCTTGTCCACGCTGACCCGGAGAAAGCCATGCTTGAGCAGCGGGTTGTTTCCCGTGTAGACCGCGACTGAGAGCGCCTTCTCTTTTCCGTTGAGGCCGGGATTCGCTTTGTCGGTGCATTCGACGCGGTATTTGTATTCACCTTGCAAAGGCGGCGCGAAGCGGACCGTCCACTTCTTCTCGCCCGCCCAGAAGGCCGGAACCTTCCATTGCTTTTCGTCCTGCTTGAAGACGACATCCACCTCGACGTCCGTGAACACGTTGGTGTACGGCTTGGCTGTCTCGAACGAGGTATCGAACACCTCCCACTGGCCGACCCCTGCGCCACGCGCCGCCTCAGTAAGTAACGCCATCAACACGATCCCCAACAATGCCGGTCTTTCCATTCTCGTTTTGTCCCTCCCACCGAAGTCTCTGCTTCTGTCAAGCAGGTCATCCCGCTCATTGTGTTAACTGGATTTCTGCTTGTCCACATCATTACCACAACATGATGAGCGTGCCGATGAAGGCCACCACCAGGTTGACCTGGCCGTCGGCGACCTCGAGGACGGCCACCGCGCCGCTCGCCAGGCCGTTATTGCTGCCGGGGCCGGTGGTGGCGGCGAGGATCGGAGTGCCGGAGATGCTGCCGCCGGTCTGTGAGATGAGCCGGTAGGTTCCCTCCCCCAGCGGGGTGCCGCCGCCGATGTTGACGGTGAGCGCGCCGTTCAGGGTCAGTGCGCCCTGCGGAACCACCAGCGCGGGATGCGCGGTGTCCCCGCTGAAACTGGCGGGCGTGAAGGCCAGGGTGACCGGACGGCTCCCCAGGTCAACCGTGCCGCCGGGATTGCCTTGGATGGCCGCGGCGTCCGTGCCGGCGGCCGTGCCCGTGCCGCTGGCCGTCAGCGAGGCGCTGGCGCCGAGGGTGCAATTGGTGATGGCGGACACGTCGAAGGTCGCCCCGGCGGCGATCGAGAGCGCCGTGGTGATCGGCACCAAATCGGGGGCTGCCTCCTCGTAGTAAAGCTGGAACCCGCTCCAGTCTCCCTGAGTCCCGGCAAAATCAGCATGCCCTAAAATTAAGCCGGTACTGCCGACCGTGCCGGTGAACAGGACGGGCGTTGTGCCGATCACAGTCACCGGCGACTCGTTGAGCGAACCATCTCCGTTGGTGTCCACCGTCTGGAAAGCGCCACAGTTCGCAACTGTCGCAGCGCTGCCATAGAGTTCAAGCTTGAAGGGCGCCCACGGCGTCAGTCCGCTGAACTGCCAGTTGAACCCGGTGGACATGCCATTAAAATCACCGAATATCATGATGTTTTTTGTGAGCTTGTTCCCAGAGGTCCAGGCATTATTGAAACCTGACACAATCCCGCCGCCGTTGATGGAAAAGCCGATACCCGTCGCCAGGCCGGTGCCGCGGTCCTTGAGCCCGGAAAACGAAGGATTCGTGATCTTTGAGCTGTAGGCCGGAAGCAACAACTGGTTCCATGTCCCGGAACTGCTGAACGCCGGGTCGGCCGCGGCGGCTAACGCCTCGTTGCCGGACATGACTGAGCCGCCCGCGGACTCGAACTGCGCGCTAATCAGAGTCTTCAGAGTAGTACCTTGCAACTTCAACACGCCGCCGCTGATGACCGTAGCGCCGGAGTAGGTGAGCGCAGCGCTGAGGGTGAGCGTGCCGGCCCCGGTCTTGGTCAGGCTGCCGGCGCCCGACATCGCGCCAGCAACCGTCACCGTCCCCGTGCCTGAACCGCCGAAGGTCACGTTCGTGCCAAGGACAAGGTTGTTATTGACCGTAACCGCGGCGGAACTGTTCTGGTTGATCTGCGGCAACGCTGCCGCGTTATTGGTGAAAGCCAGGCTGTTGCCCGCCAGCGTCACCGTGTCTCCTCCGAAGTTGAGCTGGTTGAGCAGGAACCCGCTGCCGAGATCGTTGTTGGCGGTGACCGTACCGGCTTGGATGAAGCTGAGGCTGTAGTTCGTCTGGCCGGATGTGAAAGGCACCATGAACGCACCCGTGTCATTGGTCCAGTTCGCCGCGCCGCTCCAGGCTCCGGACACGGTATTGGTCCAGAAGAAGCTGCCCGCGGCGGATCCGTCGTCAGCGAACAACCAGGGCAGGAGGGCTGTGTCGGCATAAGCCCGTGTATAGGCATCATGGCCGCCGTCCGGATATTCCGTGTAGCGGGGCTGAATGCCTTGCAGCGCAATCAGCGCGTCGATCATCTCCCGCGTACGGCCAACCGGCACGACCGGATCATCGGCGCTGTGAAAAGCCCAGACACGAAGATTCCTGAGGTCGGCCATCTGGGCGATTTTGACCGGGTCGCCCCCGCCGCAGATGGGAACTGCCGCATTGAACTTATTGGGGACCCTGCAAATGGCATCCCAGGTCCCGTACCCTCCCATGGAAATCCCCGTCACATAGAGTCGCGATACGTCGATCCCAAAAAATTCTTGCTGAAGAGAATCCAGAAGAGCCAACGACGCCTCCATCGGCCAGGTGATGGAAGTGAACTTGCTTACACCGGTTGGCTCGCTCCATGACATGGCGGCCCACATCTGATTCTCCGGACACTGGGGAGCCAGGATAAAGCAGGGCCATTGCTGCTGGTTGGCGGGTTCCGCCAACACCAGGAATCTCGGCACATCCGTCATCTGCCTCAGGTTGTCGGTGCCTCGCCCGCCGGCGCCGTGAAAGTAGAGAACCAGCGGATACTGCTTGGATGCATCGTAGCCAGCGGGGATGAACAAGCGGTAGGGGAGTGAATGCCCCTTGCCGTCGTTATAGGTGCCGGCCACGAAGTCGCTAGTTTCCGCGGCCCAAGCGGCGGAATGGAAAGCAAGGCAATGCTCATAGGTAGAAATAAAGCAAGATTAGACGAGTTAAAAGATATTTTAAAGCAAAATTTTGGCATCAAGGATGTTAAGATTGCTTAGAAATTTTATTAAATAAAATATCAGAAGTTTTAAAAACCACCTTCTGCATGAAAATATAACAAATGGGATTAATGAGTGCAACAAAATTAATAAAGAACAGAAGAAAGTTCAGGTG